>NZ_JBEXUP010000113.1:0-27992 GCF_040614375.1 Nonomuraea sp. NPDC005983 | reverse complement strand
GGGACGAGTCGCGCGTGGAGCGGTGCGCGGGGCGGCCCGCGCGGCGTTGGCCGCCGGCGTGCTGGGGCTGGTGCACGCGGGTCCCGCCGCGACCTGGCTGCCGCCCGTCCGGCGGTTGCTGCCTCGTCTGGCCGGGGTGGGCGCGGCCGGGCACGTCGCGCTGACCTTCGACGACGGGCCCGACCCGAAGTCCACCCCGTGGTTCCTCGACGAACTGGAGCGGCTGGGCTGCCGGGCCACCTTCTTCGTCCTCGGCGAGATGCTCGACCGGTGCCCGGCGCTCGGCCGCCGCATCGTGGCCGACGGTCACGAGCTCGCCGTGCACGGCTGGCACCACGACAACGCCCTGCTGACCCGGCCCGGACGGATGGCGGCCGAGATGGGCCGGGCCGCCGACCTGGTGACCGAGGTGACCGGGACGGCCCCGCAGTGGTACCGGCCGCCCTACGGGGTGCTCAGCGCGGAGATCCTCCTCGCCGCGCGCCGCCGGCAGCTGCGTCCGGTGCTGTGGACCGCCTGGGGCAGGGACTGGACGCGTTCGGCCACCCCGGCGTCCGTGGCGGCGACGATGGCGTCCGGTCTGTGCGGCGGAGCCACCCTGCTCCTGCACGACTCGGACCACACCTCGGCGCCCGGCTCGTGGCGGTCCGCCCTCGGCGCCCTGCCTCTGCTGGTGGACGCCTGCCGGGAGGCGGGGCTGCGGGTCGGCCCCCTGCGGGAGCACGGAGTGCGTTAGGCACACGCCTTTCCTCCACGATTTCACGATTCCTGTGGAATACGCCGATAGAAACGGCATCCCACCCGTGCCATCTTTTACGCCGCTTTTCATCTGGATACGGTTTGACCTGTCTACACATAAAAGAAATGGACAGGCTTTCCAGAAACGCGGTCATACGTCCTGATCCCAAATATTCGCCCAGATCATGCCCGGTAAACCCCAATGAGGCAGGTGGCCGCGTTTATGGCCGCTCGCGACGGACAGCCTTCATTCATGCCATCCGGGGGGAGACGTGACAGGTGACCGTCGTAACGAGAGCTCGCGGGGAGAACTTCCCGGTCGCTTCCCGGCTGCTGCCGAACGGATACCGCCGTCACCTGCTCGCGGTGTACGGATTCGCGCGCCTGGTGGACGACATCGGTGACGAGCCCGGACACGACGATCCCCTGCGCCTGCTGGACGCCGTCGAAGCCGACCTGCTCCGCCTGTACGCGGGACGCGCCCCCCTCCTGAAGGCGGTCCGCGACCTGGAGCCGACCGTCACGGCCTGCTCGATCCCCCTCGCGCCGTTCCGGCAGCTGGTGGAGGCCAACCGGCGGGACCAGTCGGTCACCCGTTACAAGACGTTCGCCGACCTGCTGGACTACTGCGAGCTGTCGGCCAACCCGGTGGGCCACATCGTGCTGCACGTGTTCGGCATGGCCGCCCCCGACCGGCTACCCCTGTCCGACAGGATCTGCACGGCGCTGCAGCTCCTCGAGCACTGCCAGGACGTCGGCGAGGACTACGCGCGCGGCCGGATCTACCTGCCGCAGCAGGACCTGGAACGGTTCCGCTGCGCCGAGTCCGACCTGGCCGGACCCGCCACGCCGGACCCCGTCCGCGAGGTCGTCGCGCTCCAGACGGAGCGCGCCGAGCGGCTGCTCCGCGAGGGCGACCTGCTCGTCGCCTCGGTGACCGGCCTGGCCCGGCTGGCCATCGCGGGGTACGTCGCGGGCGGCCTGGCCACGGTCACGGCGCTGCGGCAGGCCGAGTTCGACGTGCTCGGCCAGGCGGTACGGCCGCGTGGCACGCCCCTGCTGACGGCGTGGCTGCGCATCCTCGCGAGAAGGGGGTGCGGCGGTGGGCGTCCCTGAGGCGTACCGGCACTGCGAGCAGATCATGCGCAGGCAGGCGCGTAACTTCTCCTACGGGATGCGGCTGCTGCCGGCGCCGAAGCGGCGCGCGCTGAGCGCCGTCTACGCCTTCGCCCGCCGGATCGACGACATCGCCGACGGGGACGCCACCACCGGGGAGCGGCTGGCCCGCCTGACCGCGGCCCGCGACACGCTGGACCCGCCCGCCTCCGGCATGGCGGGCGGCGTTCCCGGCTCGCACGACCTGGTGCTGATGGCGTTGCACGACGCCACCCTCCGCTACCGGCTGCCGCTCGGTGCCTTCGCCGAGCTCATCGACGGCTGCGCCGCCGACGTGCGCGGGACGACGTACGCGACGTTCGACGACCTGGTCGCCTACTGCCGGTGTGTCGCCGGGTCGGTCGGCAGGCTGTCGCTGGGCGTGTTCGGCGCCGACGACCCCGACGCCGCCCGGCCGCTCGCGGACGCCCTCGGCGTGGCCCTGCAGATCACCAACATCCTGCGGGACGTCCGGGAGGACCGGCTGGCCGGGCGGGTCTACCTGCCCGCCGCCGACCTCGAACGCTTCGGCTGCACGCTGGAGCTCGATCCGAGCGGCCGCTTCTTCGTCGACCCGCCGGAGCGGCTGGCCGAGCTCGTCAGGTTCGAGGCGGGCCGGGCGCGTGACTGGTTCGCCACCGGGATGTGCCTGCTGCCGCTGCTCGACGCGCGCAGCGCCGCCTGCACGACGGCCATGGCGGGCATCTACCGGTCCCTGCTGGAGCGCATCACGGCCGACCCCACCGGGGCGCTGGCCACCCGCCTGTCGCTGCCCGCGTGGGAGAAGGCCATGATCGCGGCACGGGCGCTCACCCTCACAAGGGCGGCCCGATGAACGGGACGCCGACAGCGGACAGACCGCTGGACCTCCAGCGAACGAGTGGAGAGGCGATGGGCAGGGCACCGCTGAAAGACGGGCCGCTGAAAGACGAGCCGCTGAAGGGCGGGCCGCTGAACGTCCGGCCGAGGAGCGCAGAGCCGATGGGCGGCGAGCCGGTCGCGATCGTCGGCGGCGGGCTGGCCGGCATCGCCGCCGCGCTCGCGCTCGAAGAGGCCGGCTACCGGACCACCCTGTACGAGGCCCGCCCCCGGCTGGGCGGCGCCACGCACTCGTTCGCCCGCGACGGGCTCATGGTGGACAACGGGCAGCACGTCTTCCTGCGCTGCTGCACCGCCTACCGAGGGCTGCTCGACCGGCTCGGCGCCAGCCGGCACGTCGAGTTGCAGGAGCGGTTCGACGTGCGGGTGCTCACCCCGGACGGGCGGTCGGCCCGGCTGCGGCGCCACGCGCTGCCCGGCCCGTTCCACCTCGTGCCGTCGCTGGCGTCCTACCCGCTGCTCCGTCCGGCGGACCGGCTGCGCGCGCTGCGGGGCTCGCTCGCGCTGCGCCGGCTCGACCCGGCAGACCCGGCGCTGGACAGGATCGATCTGGCGAGCTGGCTGTCCGCGCACGGGCAACGCGACGCCGCGAAGAACGCCCTGTGGGAGCTGTTCGCGGTGGCCGCCCTGAACGTCCGCGCGGAGGACGCCGCGCTCGGGCTCGCGGCGATGGTGTTCAGGACGGCGCTGCTGGGCCGGGCCGACGCGGCCGACATCGGCGTGCCCGCCGTTCCCCTCGGGCAGTTGCACGGCGAGGCGGCGCTGTCGGCCATCACCCGGCAGGGCGGCACCGTGCGGCTGGCGACGAAGGTCACGGCCATCGAGCCCGGCCCGGCGGTCGTCGTGGACGGCACGCGGGTGGAGGCGTCCGCGGTGATCGTCGCCACGCCGCACCAGCAGGCCGCGGCGCTGACCCCGCTCGACGCCGCCCCCGACCGGGACCGGTGGAGCGCGCTGTCCGCCAGCCCCATCGTCAACGTGCACGTCGTCTACGACCGGCGGGTCACCGACGTGCCGTTCGCCGCGGTCGTCGGCTCGCCGGTGCAGTGGGTGTTCGACAAGACGCGGGCGGCCGGGCTGCGCCGGGGCCAGTACCTGGCGGTCTCCGTCTCCGCCGCCGACCGGTGGATCGACTGCCCGGCCGCGCAGGCGCGCGCCGTCTTCGTGCCCGCGCTGGAACGGCTCTTCCCCGAGGCCCGGCACGCCCAGGTCGTCGACTTCTTCGTCACCAGAGAGCGCCGCGCCACGTTCCGGCAGGGGCCTGGCAGCGGCGTGCTCCGTCCCCAGGCCGTCACCCGATGGCCAGGGCTGTTCCTCGCCGGCGCGTGGACCGACACGGGCTGGCCCGACACCATGGAGGCTGCCGTGCGCAGCGGACTCAACGCCGCCAGATCGGCCAGGCACCACCTGGAACGGCAGGCGATCCGGTGAGCGACGTCGTCCCGCCCGCGGTCGTGACCGCCCGCGAGCTCGTGCAGCCCGTCCTGCGCGCCGCGGTGACCAGGCTCGATCCGATCACTGCGCGCGTCGCCGCCTACCACCTCGGCTGGGCCGACGAGGACGGCCGGCCCGTCACGGCCGGCGGCGGCAAGGCGCTACGTCCCGCCCTGGCCGTGCTGTCAGCCCGCGCGGCGGGCGCCGAGCGGGCACTCGCCGCCGCGGCCGCGGTCGAGCTGGTACACGCGTTCTCGCTGCTGCACGACGACATCATGGACGGCGACCGGATGCGCAGGCACCGTCGCGCCGCCTGGACGGTCTTCGGGCAGCCGGCGGCCATCCTCGCCGGCGACGCCCTGCTCTCGCTGGCCGGCGAGCTGCTCCTGGAGGACACCTGCCCGGGGCGGGTGCCCGCGGCGCGCTGCCTGGCCACCGCGACCCGGCGGCTGATCGCCGGGCAGGCGCTCGACCTGGAGTTCGAGCGGCGCGACGACGTGAGCCTGGACGAATGCCGGCACATGTCCGCGCACAAGACCGGCGCGCTGCTGGCCTGCGCCTGCTCGATCGGCGCCATCGCGGTGGACGCCCCCGCGCCGCTGGTCGCGTCCCTGGCCGCGTTCGGAGCCGAGGTCGGCCTGGCCTTCCAGCTCGCCGACGACCTGCTCGGCATCTGGGGCAGCCCGGCGGCCACCGGCAAGCCGGTGCTGTCCGACCTGCGCGCCCGCAAGAAGTCGCTGCCGGTCGTGGCCGCGCTCACGAGCGGCACCCGGGCGGCGGCGCGGCTGGCCGCCCTGCTGTCCGCCCCGCACCCGCTGTCGGAAGGCGACCTGCGCGACGCCGCCGCGCTGGTCGAGGACGCGGGCGGACGCTCATGGGCGGAGAGCGAGGCCAAGCACCGCCTCGACACCGCCGGACGGCACCTCGCCGACGCCGACATGGCCCCGGCCGTGCGCGCCGAGTTCCTGGACATCGCCCGCTTCCTCACCTCACGAGGTCACTGACATGACCACAGTCGCCGCGTCCACCTCCACTGGGCCCACCTCCACTGGACCCACCGCCGCCGCGCTCGCCCTCGACGCGGCGCGCGACCACCTGCTCGGGCTCCAGACGTCCGAGGGATGGTGGAAGGGCGAGCTGGAGACGAACGTCACCATGGACGCCGAGGATCTGCTGCTGCGCGAGTTCCTCGGCATCCGCGCCGAGCGGGACACCGCGGAGGCGGCCCGCTGGATCCGCTCGCGGCAGCGCGACGACGGCACGTGGGCCACCTTCCACGGCGGCCCCGGCGACCTGTCCACCACGGTCGAGGCGTACACCGCGCTGCGGCTCGCCGGCGACCCGGCCGACGCCGCGCACATGCGAGCGGCCGCCGCCTTCGTCCGCGAGTCGGGCGGGATCGAGGCGAGCCGGGTGTTCACCCGCATCTGGCTCGCCCTGTTCGGGCAGTGGCGCTGGCAGGACCTTCCCGTCCTGCCGCCCGAGACGGTGTTCCTGCCGCCGTGGTTCCCGCTCAACATCTACGACTGGGCCTGCTGGGCGCGGCAGACGATCGTGCCGCTGACCATCGTGAGCGCCCGCCGCCCGGTCCGTCCGCTGCCCTTCGGGCTGGCCGAGCTGCGCACCGGGCGTCCCGTCCGCCGCGGGCGCGGCGGCTGGGACGGGGTGTTCGCCGCCCTCGACCGCGCACTGCACGGCTACGAGCGGCGTCCGGTTCCCGGCCTGCGCCGGGCGGCGCTGCGGCGGGCGGCCGAGTGGATCGTGGCCCGGCAGGAGCGGGACGGATCCTGGGGCGGCATCCAGCCACCCTGGGTCTACTCCCTGATCGCGCTGCGCCTGTCCGGCTACGGCCTGGACCACCCGGTGATGCGCAAGGGCATCGAGGGGCTCGACCGGTTCACCATCCGCGACGAGCAGGGACGCAGGCTCGAAGCGTGCCAGTCGCCGGTGTGGGACACCGTGCTGGCGATCAACGCGCTGCGCGACGCGGGCCTCCCCCGCGACCATCCCGCCCTGGTGCGGGCGGCCGGCTGGGTCCTCGGCGAGGAGATCACCGGCCCGGGCGACTGGAGCGTGCGACGGCCGTCGCTGCCGCCCGGCGGCTGGGCGTTCGAGTTCGACAACGACGGCTACCCCGACGTGGACGACACCGCCGAGGCCGTCCTGGCCCTGCGGCGGGTGAAGCATCCGGACGTCCGCCCCGCCGTCGACCGCGCGGTCCGCTGGATGGCCGGCATGGTGTCGCGGGACGGCGGCTTCGCCGCGTTCGACGCCGACAACACGCGCACGCTCTGCACCCGCCTGCCGTTCTGCGACTTCGGAGCCGTCATCGACCCGCCCTCCGCCGACGTCACCGCGCACGTCGTCGAGGCGCTGGCGGTGGAGCCGCCGCCGTCTCGCGAGGTCGTGCG
The DNA here is from genome assembly GCF_040614375.1 of Nonomuraea sp. NPDC005983. Taxonomy (NCBI): domain Bacteria; kingdom Bacillati; phylum Actinomycetota; class Actinomycetes; order Streptosporangiales; family Streptosporangiaceae; genus Nonomuraea; species Nonomuraea sp. NPDC005983. The sequence continues at coordinate 21,375 of NZ_JBEXUP010000113.1, read as the reverse complement.
GCGGGCGGTCGTCTGGCTGCTGAAGGCGCAGGAGGCGGACGGGTCGTGGTTCGGCCGCTGGGGGGCCAACCACGTGTACGGCACGGGCGCCGTGGTGCCCGCCCTGATCGCCGCCGGGGTGCGGCCCGGGGCCCGGTGCGTCCGGCGGGCGGTGTCCTGGCTGGAACGCCACCAGAACGAGGACGGCGGCTGGGGCGAGGACCTGCGCTCCTACACCGACCCGGCGTGGATCGGGCGCGGCGCCTCGACGCCGTCGCAGACCGCGTGGGCGCTGCTGGCGCTGCTCGCCGCCGGGGAGCGGACCTCCGCGGTGGAGCGCGGCGTGGCGTGGCTGGTCGCCCGCCAGCGCCCGGACGGCACCTGGGACGAGCCGTTCTTCACCGGCACCGGGTTCCCCGGCGACTTCTCCATCAACTACCACCTCTACCGGCTGGTCTTCCCGATCAGCGCGCTGGGCCGCTACCTGAGTTCCGGCCCGGGAGCGGGCGCCACCGCGAGCGTGGGCGACGGCGCGAAGGCCCGCGGCCGCGCCTGCGAGAGCGCCCACCCGGGTGACGGCGCGGCGGCCCGCGACGGCACGGCGATCGGCGACGGCGCGGCGGTCGGCGAAGCTGCCAGTGGGAAGGCTGCGTCATGACCAGTCTGCTGATCTGCACCGCGCTGGGCATCGAGGCGCGCGCCCTGCGGGAAGGGCTGATGCCCGCCACGGAGGGCGTGGAGGTGATCCGGATGGGGATGGGCCCCGGCAACGCGGCGTCCGCCTTCCCGCTTCTCGCCGACGTCGAGGCGCTGGCCGTGGCGGGCTTCGGCGGAGCCCTCGACGAGGGGCTGCGCCCCGGCGACGTGGTGGTGGCCGAGGAGGTCCGCTTCGACGGGCGGGTGCTGCCCTGCCCGTCAGCGCCGTTCGTCGCCGAGGAGCTCGCCGGCGCCGGACTGCCGGTGCGCACCGGCCCCCTGGTGACGTCCGGCCAGCTCGTGGTGGGAGCGGAACGCGGCCGGTTGGCGGCGCAGGGGGCGCTCGCGGTCGACATGGAGTCCGGGCCCGTGGCCGCCGCGGCGGGCGGGCGGCCGTTCGCGGCGGTGCGCGTCATCGTCGACACGCCGGCCACCCCGTTGCTGCACCCGGCCACGCTGCTCAGCGGCGTGCAGGCGCTGCGCACGCTCCGGCACGTCGGCCGGGCGCTGGCGCGCTGGGCGCGCCGGACGGCCTGGGAGTCCGAACAGTGCGCGCCCCCCGAGGAGGTGCGGTCGACGTGACGATGCCCGTTCGCCAGGCCCTGCGCATCGGCGGGTACGTCCTGTGGCAGAAGCTGCGGGGCCGCTCGAAGTTCCCGCTGCTGCTGGAGCTGGAGCCGCTGTTCGCCTGCAACCTGAAATGCGCGGGCTGCGGCAAGATCCAGCACCCCGCCGGCGTGCTGAAGCGGCGGATGCCCGTCGAGGAGGCCGTCGCCGCCGCCGAGCAGTGCGGCGCCCCGATGGTGTCCATCGCCGGGGGCGAGCCGCTCATGCACCCGCAGATCGGCGAGCTGGTGCGCCGGCTCGTCGCCAGGAAGACCTACGTGTTCCTGTGCACCAACGCGCTGCTCATCCCGAAGAAGATCGACGAGTTCAGGCCGTCGCCGTACTTCGCGTGGACGGTGCACCTCGACGGGCTGCGGGAGCGGCACGACGCGTCGGTGTGCAAGGACGGGGTGTTCGACGAGGCGGTCGCCGCGGTGCGGGAGTGCCGGCGTCGCGGCTTCCGCGTCACCACGAACACCACGTTCTTCAACACCGACAGCCCGCGGACGGTCATCGAGGTGCTCAACTTCCTCAACGACGACCTGCGCGTCGACGAGATGATGATCTCTCCCGGGTACGCCTACGAGAAGGCCCCCGACCAGGAGCACTTCCTGGGCGTCCAGGAGACCCGCGCGCTGTTCCGCAAGGCGTTCTCCGGCGGCAACCGGCGGCGGTGGCGGCTCAACCACACCCCTCTGTTCCTCGACTTCCTGGAGGGCAAGGTCGACTTCCCGTGCACGGCGTGGGCGATCCCGTCGTACTCGCTGTTCGGCTGGCAGCGTCCCTGCTACCTGATGTCGGACGGGTACGCGGCCAGCTACCGCGAGCTGGTCGAGGAGACCGACTGGGACTCCTACGGCCGGGGCCGCGACCCCCGCTGCGCCAACTGCATGGCGCACTGCGGCTACGAGCCCACGGCCGTGTTCGCCACGCTGACCTCGCTCAGGGAGTCGCTCCGGGCCGTGCGCGGCGGCTGACCGGCTTGCCGAACACGCCGGCCAGGGCGCGGAACGGCCCCGGCGCGGCGCCGCGCAGCCGGGCGGGCAGCCGCAGCCAGCCCGGCGCGTACGTCTCCGGCCGCCCGCGCTCGACGGCGGACACGATCGCCCGCGCGACCCGCTCCGGCGGGATCGGCGCGGGCCGTCGCCGGGCGTACGGCGTGCCGCGCCGGGCGAAGAAAGCGGTGTCGACGACGCCGGGCAGCACGACGGAGACGCCGATCCCGTCCAGCTCGTACCGCAGGCTCTCGGCGAACGCGATGAGCCCGGCCTTGGTCGCGGAGTAGACGGCCTCGTCGCGCACGCCGACGGCGCCGGCGATCGAGGCCACGAAGACGAGGTGCCCCCGGCCGCGGTCGATCATGGCCGGCAGGAGCAGCCGGGTCAGCTCGATGGGGGCCGCCAGGTTGGCCGCGATCAACCCCTCGGCGGTCCCGCCGGGCATCACGGTGAGCGGCCCCGCCCAGCCGATGCCCGCGTTGCTCACCAGGACGTCGACCGGCCCCGCCCGCCGCGCCAGGGCGGCGGCCTCCGTGACGAGGTCCGCGGCGAGCGCCTGGCCGCCGACCTCGGCGGCGACGGCGGCCAGCCGGGCCCGGTCGCGCCCGGTCACCAGCAGGCTCGCCCCGGACGCGGCCATCGCCCGCGCCGTCGCGGCGCCGATGCCCGACGACGCGCCGGTGATCAGCACGCGCGCCCCCGCGAGTCTCAACGGACCCCCATCCACGTCGCTCCCGGCTGTTTCCCGGGTGTTCCCGCAGATGGCGACCCGTAAGCGCGGGCCTGGCGGCTGTTCAGCCGACAGCGGCGCCGGACCTCTGCTGGAACCAGGCCAGCACCTTGGGCAGCGACAGCCTGAGCGAGGCGAAGTGGTTCCCGTCGCCCACCTCCGTGAGGGTCGCGTCCACATGCCGCGCCTGCAGATCCTTCAGGCAGCTCGCGGAGTTGGCGGGGACCACGTCGCGGTCGCCGGTGGCGGCGAAGAGCCGCACTGGCGCCCCGGCGCGCAGGTCGCGGCACGTCGTGTCGTTCTCCCTGATCGCCTTCAGCAACCGGCCGGTGGGCTTGCCGAGCTTGCCGAGGTAGGCCGGGGTGAGGAGCTCTTCCAGCGTGGACGGCAGGCCGGCCGCGATGCTCTCCTGGTCGTGGCCCCCGTCGAGCAGGTCCGTCACCTTCGCGTCGTACGGCGGGCGGAACGCCTCGGACGGTTCATCGTAGATGTCGTAGACGCGGTCCATCGAGGTCAGCCAGTAGGCGAGATAGAACGCCGCCGACCGCCCGTCGAGCCCGCCGTCCACCGCGGCGGGGAACTCGGCGTGCTCGACGTCGAACGGGCCGCTGATCGGCGCGATCGCGGACACGTCCAGGTCGCGGTCCTTCTGCAGGGCCGCGCCCAGGGCCATGGCGGCGTGGCCCCCCTGGGAGAAACCGGTCACCATGATCCGCTTGTCGAGTGTGACCTGGTGCTGCTGGGCGAGCGTCCGGGCGGCCTTGAGGAAGTCCACGGAGGCCCCGGCCTCGGTGGCGGTGTGCATGTACGGGTGCGCGCCCGGCCCTTCGCCCAGGCCGAGATAGTCGGCGGCGGCCGCGGCGAAACCGTGCGCGGCGAAGTAGACCGGCAGCAAGCGGCCCTCCCCCGTGGACGCCACCGAGGGCGCCGCCCGCCTGTCGGCCATCGTGCCGTGGCTGTAGCTGACCACGCGAAGGTCGTGGGCGGATGTCTGGGGCAGGACGAGCGAGCCGGTGGCCGTGGTGGGCCTGCCCTTCACGTCGACGGTGCGGTAGCTGACGCTGTAGACGTCGACGCCCTTGGCGTTCTCTATCGCGGGAAAGCCCGCCTTGCCGAGGAAGGCGTTGACCTCGCCGCTCGTCATGCGGGCCGACTGCTCGGCCTTCACCAGGGCGCCTCTGGCGGGAGTCGCCGCCGCGGCGGCGGTCGTCGTCAGAGGCGCGGTGGCCACGAGGGCGGCGCAAGTGAGAGCCGCGATGCGCGGGAAATTCTTGATCACGGCAGAACGCTATTGCCCCTGCGTGGCCGCCCCAAGCAGGACATCCCCCGCTTCGTGGTAGGGAGGGCCCTACCTGGCTCCTCCGCCGGCAGGCGCCTGAGACCGTGTCCCGACCGCGCCCGTCCGGCTCGTCGGCCGGTGTCGCGTCAGGCGAGGTAGCCGCCGTCGATGGTGAGGACGGTGCCCGTGATGAAGGACGCACCCGGGCCTGCCAGGAAGGCGATTCCCGCCGCGATCTCCTCCGGCCTGCCGAAGCGGCCCATCGCGTTGGCCGCGCGCTGGACGTCGGCGAAGGGTCCGTCCGCGGGGTTCATGTCGGTGGCCACCGACCCGGGCTGGACGACGTTGACGGTGATGCCCCGGGGGGCCAGGTCCCGGGCCGCCCCCTTGCTGTACCCGATGATCGCGGCCTTGGTCGAGGCGTAGTCGGCGACGCCCGCGAATCCAGGGCGGACGGCCTGCATGGAGCCGACGGTGATGATCCGTCCGCCGTCGCCGAGGAGCCGGGCGGCGGCCCGGATGCCCGCGGTGACGCCGCCGACGTTGACGGCGAGTTGCCGGTCGAAGGCCGCCAGGTCGCCGTCGGCGTCGTCGACCCGGCCGGCGACGTACGTCGCGGCGTTGTTGACCAGCACGTCGAGCCGCCCGAAGTCAGCCGCGACGGCGGCCACGAGGTCGCCGACCTGCCGGGGGTCACCCTGGTCGGCCCGGTAGGCGGCCGCCCGCGCCCCGGCGCGTCCGAGGTCGGACACGAGGGCCTCGGCCTCGTCGGCGGAGACGGAGTAGCTGATCGCCACCGCGGCTCCGCCGGCTGCCAGGGCGCGGGCGGTCGCCGCTCCGATGCCGCGCGACCCGCCGGTCACCAGCGCGACCTTGCCCTCCAGCGCCCTGCCTGCTGCGCCATCCATGAAAGAACTCCTAACTCGGGTATCGATGATCTGCTCCGGGCCCGTGAGGGCGGAGGCGGTGTCAGGCGCGGGCGGCCAGCACGCGCTCGCGTCGCAGGCTGTAGAGCGCGACGGCCAGGCCGGCCGCGGTGAGGAGCGCGCCGACGAGGTAGATCGACCGCAGGCCCGGCCCGCCGCTGATGACCTCGCCGCCGAGCCAGCCCGCGAACGCGGCGGCGACCTGGAAGCCGGAGGCGTTGACCGCCACGGCCAGCGTCGGAGCCGCGCCGGCCGTGGACAGCACCCGCGTCTGCATGCCCGGGATGATGGCGAACGCCAGCACCCCGATGACGAAGGTCATGACCACCGCGGCCACCTGGACCCCGCTGACGAGCCAGAACAGCGCCAGGACGCCCGTCAGCACGGCGAGCAGGCCGGTCAGCGACGGCATCAGGGCCTTGTCCGAAAGCCAGCCGCCGAGGAAGTTCCCGGCCACCGCGCCGGCGCCGTACACCAGAAGCAGGACGGGCACCGAACCGGCGGCGAACCCGCTGACGTCGGTGAGCAGGGGCGTGATGTAGGTGAAGACGGTCACGATGCCCACGTTGCCGACCGCGGTGAGGACGATCGCGAGCTGGACGTCCCGATCGGCGAAGACGCGCAGTTCGCCGAGCACTGACCCCGTCGCGACGGCCGGCTGGGCGGGGACGTACCGCAGCACCAGCAGCAGGGCCGCGACGCTGAACGCGGCCACCGTCGCGAACGTCGCCCGCCAGCCGAGGTTCTGCCCGATGAGGGTGCCGATCGGCGTTCCGAGGATGATGCCCAGGTTCATCCCCAGGGCGACCTTCGCCACGGTGGACGCCTGCTTGCCCGCGGGGGCCATGGAGACGGCGGTGGCGACCGCGACGGCGAAGAAGGTGGCCACGATCAGGCCGGCGGCGAACCGCGCCACCAGCAGAACGGCGTAGTTCGGCGCCACCGCCGAACCAAGGTTCGCGATGACGGACACCGCGATGAGTCCGACGATGAGCGGTTTGCGGCCGAGCCGCGCCGTCAGGACGGTGACCACCGGCCCTCCGACGATCATGCCGATCGCGTAGGCGGTCACCAGTGCGCCGGCCGCGGGAATCGACACCGACAGGTCGGCGGCCACGTCCGGCACGATGCCGACGATCACGAACTCGCCGGTCGTGAGGCTGAAGACCACCAGCATGAGAGAGAAGACAGGAAGCGGCACGAAGAACGCCCCAAATACATCTAGTTCGAATAATGCGAACTAGAACTATCATAGTTCGAAGCAGGAGCGCTACGCTGGGAACATGACAAGGCAGCCGGAACTGTCGACCGACGGCCAGATCGATCGCGACGTGTGCAAACTGGTCCACCAGTTCGCGCAGCGGCTCGACGTCCACGTGCGCCGCATCGCCGAGGAGGTCGGGCTCACCCCGACCCAGGTCGTCGCGCTCCGCGAGCTGTCCGAGCCGATCACCGCGCGCGAACTCGCCACCCGGATGTCCTGCGAGCCGTCGAACGCGACCTTCGTCCTCGACCGGCTGGAACAGCAGGGCCTGCTCGAACGCCGGCCGCACCCCACCGACCGGCGCGCCAAGCAGATCATCCTCACCCCGGCCGGAGAGCGGTGCCGGGCCGACGTCGTCGAACGCCTGGGCGCCCAGTCCCCGCTGGTCACGCTCAGCGCCGACCAGCAGGACACCCTGCGCGAGCTGTTGCGGGCGCTCGTCACGCCACGCTGAACGCCGATCCCTGATCGTCCAGCGAGCTGAGCGACCACAGCCGCCGCATCTCCGGGCAGCTCTCCAGCAGCTCCTCCAACGTCCCCCTGCCGACCACCCGGCCCCGGTCGAGGACGATGATCTGGTCGGCCCGCGCCAGCACGGCGGGACGGTGGGAGACGACCAGCAGCGTCGACACGCCGGTGCCGCCCGGTGGCCCTGGCCATGAGCACCCCCAGGACGTCGGAGCCGGTGTGTCCGAGCCGTGCCGCCGACAGTCCTGAAGCGCTCATCGCCTGCTCCTTCACGTCATGGGCGTGCCTCACGCCTCCCACGTGACCCATGGACCGTACGGCGGCGCGGAACTCATTGCAGCGCGTCGAAACCGCGTGGCGCCCGGCTCTAGGGTTGGTCGCGGCAGGCTCATGAACAGGACGTGGCAGGAGACGGCGTGGAGATCTGGATCAACCCCGACTGTTCCAAGTGCCGCTCGGCGCTGTCGGTCCTCGACGCCGAGAGCGCCGACTACACCGTCCGGCGCTACCTGGACGACCCGCCGAGCGAGCAGGAGCTGCGCGACGTGCTGGGCAGGCTCGGCCTCGAACCCTGGGACATTACCCGCACCGGCGAGAGCGTGGCCGCCGGTCTCGGCCTGGACGGGTGGCCCCGCGACGCGTCGAACCGCGAGCGCTGGATCGCGGCGCTGGCGGCCCATCCGGCCCTGATCCAGCGGCCCATCATCACCGCCGATGACGGCTCGGCGATCGTCGGACGGACCGAGGACGCCGTCCGCTCGGTGCTGCCGGATCGGTGACACCCCGGTGCCGGCGAACCTCACGTCCACACCGCGGGGAAAGCCTTGCGGCTGGAGCTGTCCTTGGCCAGGCGGTAGCCGGAGTCGCCTTCCTTCTTCCGCTCGTTGTTCCAGAAGTTCAGGTACTCCTGGGTCACGGCCCGTGCCATGTCGACGCTCGTGTCGGTGGGTCGCGACGGCCAGCCTGAAGGACCGGCCGGGGGAACGGAAGAACGCGAGCACGTTCGAGCACGCCCTCGCGCGGCGCCCCCTCTATGAACGACTAGTCGAGCAGGTCGTTGTCCCGCCACCACTTGCGCTTCTTCGGCATCGCGTTGTAATTGCCGGGCCAGGGAGGCGGTGAACGCCTCCCTGGTGGGCGAGGGGATGGGAGAAGCGTTGCTCCACGACGGGGACGGGGACGGGGAGGGGAAGAGATACGCTACGAACGCCGGAAGGCCGCCAGCAGCCGGCCGGCCGCCTCCGGCGACAGCCCATCGGTGACGAACGCAGTGTCCATGAACAGATCCCGCTGGCCTCCCTGGACGTCGAACTCCAGCGTGTCGATCGTGGACAGCGCCTCGTCGCGCTCGTCGGCGTCCGCCCACGTCTCGATCTCCTGCACCGCCGCCTTCAGGACGGCCGCCGCGTCACGCACGACGAGGTAGTCGCCACCCTCCGGGAGCCGTTGGAGGCCGAGGTCGATGCCGCCGCGGAAGTCGACGTCCTTCAAGCGGGCCGCGGTGAAGTCGTTGCCTTCGTACCTGTTCACGGTGCGCCCCAGCTCGGCGTCCCGCGCCCAGGGGTCCGCGGAGAAGGTCACCGATTCGAGGGTCCCCGAGAAGACGCAGTTCACGAATTCGGCGTCTATGAAGGTGAGGTGGGACAGCTTCACGTCCAGGAAGGAGCACGAGACGAAGGTGGCCCGGCCGGGGTCGAGGCCGTCGCCCTTGAGCGTGCTGCCGTCGAACACGCAGCCGGTGTAGACGCTCGGTCGTCTGCCGGCGCCGAGGCATCCCTTCGTGGCGTGGACACCACGGAAATCGCAGTCGGTGAGGTGGCTGCCGTTGGCAATGGAAATGACCGAGAAACGCTGACCAGAATAGTCGGTGCCGTTCTGCTGGGCGGCGTTCAGATTCAGTTCTCTTTTTGCTATCACGGCGGCTCCTCTATTGCGTGAATAAGGATACGCTCCCGGATTTTCCGGGAGCGTATCCGGTGTCAATGGCTATCTTCTGAAGGAAGGTAAGGGGCCTATGCTGTACAGCACGTACGGCACTTTACTGTACCGCACGTTGGTCGTCTTCCGGGCGAGATGGTTGAGATAGTCCTTGACCGTGGTGAATTCGACCCAGTTCATGAGCCGCCGGTCGTAGAAGTCGACGCCGTGGCTCGATTTGTAGACCCACCGCCCCGGCTCGCTCGCGCTGAGTTCCCGCTCCATTGCCCGGTGGAATGCCGTTCCGAAGTAGCGCCGCGCGCTCTTGACCCTCTTCATGCGCATCAGCCGCTGATAATCCTTGAACTCCTTCCTGGTGAGGTACCGCAGCATGTCCTTGGGGTCTTGGGCGAGGCGGAGCGCGGCGGCCTCGACCGCTTCCGCGGAGGCCAGGTAGCGGTTCCTGAGTCCCGCGGGCAGGTTCTTCGCGAGTTCCTTGCTGACCTTGACCCCGCAGGCTGCCGGAGGCTTGGGGGCGGCGTTGTGCGTCAGTACGGCGGCGGTGCCCGCCAGGACGTGATAGGTGTGCAGGCCGGCGACGGTCAGGTTGTGGACCCGCTGGTGAGCCGTCCGCTTCTTGGCCGCCTTGATCTGGACGTACGTCCCGGAGGAGGTACGCAGCCACATCCCCGGCTTGAGGTCCTCGGCCTCGACCCACTTCTTCAGGTCGCGGACCCAGAACGGATGGCTGTCCGTCGAGGTGACCTTGCCGGTCTCGTCCCCCTTCTCGCCGTCGGTGTCGACCGTGACGTCGACCAGTTCCTTGTCGCCCTCACCCGTGATCAGTTCGGTGACGGGCTTGGCCGCCGTCTTGCCGGTCTCGGGGTCGGCGGCCAGCACCTCGTCGCCCACCTCGACCTTCTCGATCGGCTTGGTGGTGCCGTCGGCCATTTGGACCATCGTGCCGGGCACGAAGCTGTTGCCCGGCCCGCAGCCGATGCTGCCTCCACCCTTGAAGAGCCTGCCGAGGCCGAAGGTGACCCCGGCGATCGCGGCACCGGTGACGGTCTCCAGGGCGAAGTCGCCGGCGTCGAAGGACCGGTTGGGATCCATGGCGACGTCCACGGTGTAGCTGGTCGCGGAGGCCGCCGCTCCTGAGGCCAGGGCGACCGCCAGCCCGCAGGTCAGGCCGCCGGTCTCGGGGCACAACGCCCCCAGCGCGCCGACGCCCAGCCCGACCAGCAGCCCGGCGCCGAAGGACGCGAGCGCTCGCTTCCAGTCCATCGGCTCCGAGTAGTGCAGGTTCGCGATGGACAGGCCCGCGGCGAAGCCGTAGCGGTTGCTCGTCCCCGGGTTGAGGCCGAGGCCGAGATCGGCGCCGGCGTCCTGCCGGGAGTCGGGGGTGAGGTACTGGTGACTGCCCGGCAGGTAGTTCCGCGACCCCATCTGGTAGCTGGACGAGAGCTGGTCGAACCGCCTGGCCCCGAACCAGTACGGGTTGTACGGCTCCTTGTAGGGGTTGGCCGAGTCCGGGGTGTCCACCCCGCTGACCGATCCCGGCACCAGCGAGCCGAAGACGCTGTAACCGTACGTGCCCCGCGTGTCGCCGGTGTCCGTGGTGAGGATCTCCACGTTGCCCTGCGGGTCGTACCCGTAGACGCTGCGCTCGGCGGCCCCGCCGCCGAACTTGGCCATGGACAGCCGCTCGTCCCACGCCGAGTACTCGAACGAGCGGGTGATCGAGCCGCCCACCTCCTCGTCCAGCACCTCACCGGCCATGCCGAGGTAGGAGTAGATGGTCTTCTTGCCGTCGTTGTCGGTCATGGAGGACGTACGGCCCAGCGGGTCGTAGGTGTAGTCGGTGGCCCGCTCCACCTCGTCCACCCCGACCTGCTCGGTGCGGGTGATCTGGTCGAAGGCGTTGTAGAAGTACAGGGCGGTCGGCGTCTGCTCCTCGCCCGAGGTCACCGAGAACAGCCGGCCCGAGGGGTCGTAGTGGTACTCGGAGGCGCCGCCGCCCAGGTCGCCGCTCTCGACGAGCCGGTTCCAGTCGTACTGGAAGTGGGTGTTCTCGCCCGCGACGTCCTGGATGACCACGTTGGAGTTGGCGTCGTACTGGTAAATCTCGCTGCGCGCCTGCCCGAGGTACTCCACCTTGGCGACCCGGTTGCGCGGGTCGTAGGTGTAGTCCTTCTCCACGTCGGGGAACAGGCACGCGAAGTCGACACACTGGACCTTGGTGTGGTCCTTGGAGACGCGCAGGTCGGCCTGGTAGGTCAGGGTGTGCTCCGACTGCACGGCCCCGTCGGCCTTCTTCTCCACTGTGTGCCGCGGCAGCCCGTCGAGGTAGTACTCGTAGGTCGCGATGTTGCCGTTGGACTTGGTCTCGCTCTTCCGCTCGCCACGCGGGGTGTAGTCGTACCGGGTCAGCCTGGGGCTGGGGTCGGTGGCGCTGCTGACGTTGCGTACGGTTTCGAGCAGGTCCCGCGCGTCATAGGTGTAGTCGGCGATCGTCTTGTCGTGAGCGCGGCGGATCAGGCCGCCGATCTCGTTGTAGCCGTAGGTCGTGGTGTTCTTGAGCACGCCGTCCAGGCGCTCGGTGACCTTGGCCATCTGGTTGAGGCCGTCGTACTCGAGGTCCCACTGGTCGATCGTCGCGTTCGACGAGCTGTCGGTGACCTTCTCGAGGTTGCCGTTCGGGTCGTACAGGTAGTCGAACGACTTGACGTTCGGGTACGGCGGCGTGGTGGATCCGCCCTGGTCGGCGTGGTGCTTGAGCTTGCCGTCGGGGTGGTAGGCCCACTCCAGGGCCCGCTGCAGATCGCCGTTCGCCGCGTTGACCTTCCGCTCGGTCTGCAGCCCCAGCTCGTTGTAGTCGTAGCCGACCGTGATGCCGAACGGGTCGATCGACTTCTTGATCCAGCCGTTGTCGTAGTACTCGGTCTTGCTGACGATCCGCCCCCGGTGGTCTTCGTTGGGGGTGTGATCGGGGTCGGGCGGTGGCAGGGCCACCTCCGTCAGGCGCGACGCCGTGTCGTACTTGTATGTCACGCTCTGCGGCGTGCGGTAGGGATAGTCCGGCGCGCCGTGGTTGTCGTCCTTGTCGTACGGGTAGACCTGCTCGACCGGCCGGTTCAGCTTGTCGTAGCGGATCTCGGTGAGGAAGTCGTCCGGGTCGTCGGTGGTCGCGACGCCCCGCGGGTTGATCGTCTTGGTCTGGTTGCCGACCTGGTCGTAGGCGAACCGGGTGGTCGTCTCCTTGACGTTCCCGTCCACCGACTCGTGCGGAACCCGGGTCTCGACGACCTTGCCGCGGGCGTCGTACACCGTGGTGGAGACGCTGCCGTTCTGGTCGGTGGCGGTGGTCTGCAACCCGTCGCGGTCGTAGCCCGAGCGGGTGGTGTAGCCGCCCGCGTCGGTCTCCATCGTCACCCGGTGGTTGCGGTCGTAGTCGAACTTGACCGTGTAGTCCAGCGGGTCCGGGGTCGCGTTCTTACGCGGGTCGACCACCCAGATGACGTTGCCGGCGCCGTCGTAGAGGTACCTGGTGGTGTAGCCCTTGGCGTCGGTCACGCCGGTGAGCTGGTAGATCTCGTCGAAGGACTTGGTGGTGGTGAAGTCGCCGGCCGTGTCGGTCACGTTGCCGTTCGGCTCGGTGACCGTCAGCCGGTTGCCGACCTTGTCATAGGTGAACGAGGTCTTCCGCTCAGGCGCGTCGAGCTGGTCGTCCTTGGGTTCGAGCGTGTAGGTGATCCGGTCGTTGGCGTCGAACTCGGTGGTCGCGACGGCGCCGTTGGGCGCGGTGGCCTTGGTGATGTTGTCGTTGGCGTCATAGACGGGCGCGGGCGTGACGATGTACTCGCCGGCGGCGCGGTCCTTGGGCACCGAGCTGGTCAGCGGGCGGCCGAACAGGTCGTACGATCGCGAGCTCACCGTCCCCAGCGGGTCGGTCACCGACAGCGTCAAGCCCCGCCAGTCGTAGCCGATCCGGGTGGAGTCGCCGTACGCGTCGGTGATCAGCTGCGGCTGGCCGGTCGCGTCGTAGGTCCCGAAGGTGGTGGGATTGCCGTTCGCGTCGGTCGCCTGGGTGACCTGCCCGTAGATGTCGTAGCTGTACGTGGTGGTGTAGTCGCCCACGGTCTCCGTGGAGTTGCCGACCGGGTCGGTGACCGAGGTGAGGTTGCCCCACGGGTCGTAGGTGAAGGTGACCCGGCGGCCCTCGGGGCTGGTCTCGGCGGTCAGGTCGGTGATGCGCCCGTTCAAGCCCCTCTGGTAGGTGTACGTGGTCGCCGGCGTGCCGTTGAGATTCGCCTCGGCGTCGCGGATCCACAGCCGGTCCCCGGTCAGCGGGTCGTAGGCCGAGGTGGTGACGGCGCCGTTGTTCTCCTCCTCACGGATCACGTTGTGGTCGGCGTCCCAGCCGAGCTTGGTGACCTGGCTCTTGGCGTTCGTGATCTGCGTGGGCCGCCCGAACTCGTCCAGGTGGTAGGCGGTGGCGTGGTTCTCGGCGTCGGTGACCGTGGTGTCGAGGGTCGAGCCCTGCGGCCCGTCGGGGTCCACGTAGAGGAACTTCGTCGTGCCGCCGAGCCGGTCGGTGAGGGTCTGGGCCGACCAGTGGAACTTCGGGTCGTCGCCCTCCCGCGGGTAGTAGTAGGCCACGCCGGTGCCGTTGCCGCGAGGGTCGGTGACCTTGACCAGCTTGGCGTTCTTGGTGCCCTGGGTCATGTCGTAGTCGAAGCGGAACGACTTGGCGTCGTCGTGCCCGTCACCGTCCACCATCTTGGCCATCAGGCCCCAGCTGGTGTACATGAAGGTGATCTTGCGACCTTCGATGTCGGTGATGGACTTGACCCGGTCGATGATGTTGGGGTTGACCAGGTTGGCCCAGTAGACCTCTTCACCCTCGTCGTTGATCCAGGTGTAGTTCTCGCCCTTCTTGTAGTACTCGACGGTCAGCGTCTGACGGCCGGCCGGATCGGTGATGTACTGCAGGAACTTGGTCGGCATGTTGTTCGACCTGCGCGAGGCGTACGTGAACGACGCGGTGTTGATAATCCCGTTGCCGTCCTGCGTCGCCGACATGTAGCCGTCGCAGTCGAAGAAGTACTGGGTGCGGTCCGGCGCGGTCATCACCCAGGCCCGCGACTCCTCGGTCTTCGAGTCGCACGCCACCAGGCGCTGCAGGTACAGCTGCACGCCCTTCGGGCTGATCCACTCCTGCGCGTCGTCGTCCCACGAGAAGGTGTGGCCGGTGCCGTCCCCGTCGGTCATGGTCACCGTGGTCGGGGTCCGGTTGGGATGGAAGTCCAGCGGCGTGCCCAGCCGGATCGGCATGGAGGCGTGCAGCGACCAGCCGAAGCCCATCGAGCTGTTGGAGGTGTCCTTGGAGTTGTAGGCCAGGTTGACGACGGTGGCGAAGTCCCCGCGTGAGGGGTGCGCCCACGGGCTGTAGGACCAGACGGCGTTGCCCGCGTACAGGTTGCCCTGCAGGAGGCCGCCCGCGCCGGTCTCGACGCCCGCGTACTCGTAGAACGACTCCAGCCCGAGCTGGTTGGAGGTGGGCTTGTCCACCGCCACCGCCTGGGTCAGCGCCGGGATCGCGTCGCTGGCCGACAACCACGCGTTGGTCGTCTTGTTGTACAGGTCCGACTGGAGCAGGTAACTGGTGCGCTTGTTGCTCTCGTCGGCCGTCGCCGGCGCCTTGACCTGCGCCTGGACGGTGATCGTCTCACCCGGGGCCAGGTCCTTGGGCAGCGCCGTTTTCACCTGGTTCTGGGCCGTGGTCACGTCGGTGCCGTCCGGCTGCGCCCAGCGGTACGACAGCACGTAGTCCGACGCCTTCCACGTCGCCGTGGTCGTGTTGGCGAGCGTCACCGGCGTGGTGGTCTGGCCGCCCTCGGCCATCTGCAGCGCCGTGTCCGGCGCGTAGTAGGTGTTCTCGGTGGTCTTCTCCAGGTACGTGACCCGGAGCTGGGGCCGGAGCTGCGGCTCCGCCGCCTCGTCCGACAGGAACAGGGTCCGCTCGGCGGGGGACGTCTCGTTCGCGAGCTTGACCATCACGCCGTGGTTGCCCGAGGGGGTCGAGACCCAGCTCTGCGCGAGCGACGTGGCGCTGAAGGAACGCCTGTAGGGATCGTTGGTGATCCCGGCGTAGCTGCTGATGACCGTGCTCGTGTAGTCGCCACCCGCCGTCGTCCACGCCTGGGAGGCGGTGGCCTTGTTCCAGGTGGCCGTCTTCTCGTCGAAGCCGGTGTTCACGCCGCGCAGCTCGTACGTGGCCGCGGCCGACCCGATCATCGTCACTTCCCACAAGTCCACCGACGCGTCGAGCACCTGGGCGGTCGGGGGGATGTCGGAGACATCGGGGAATTTGAGCACGACCCGGGTCGTGCCGTACGTGCCGGAGTTGTTGCCGACCATCAACCATGGCGCGCCTGCCAGCACGTCCTGGTTGACATCGGGCTGCTTGCTGGACAGGGTCGTGTCCGCGGTCCCGCCCTGGAAGATCTTGACGGTCCTGCCCGCCTTCGGCAGCGCGGCGATCTCCGTCGGCCCGGGAACGAGCTGCCCATCCTTGGTCTTCACCGCGACCATGTAGTAGTAGACCTGGCCGAACGGGTCGGTGGAGTCGGCCGGGGTGGGCGTGGCCGTCGTGTCGGTGAACTTCGTGGTGCCCGCCGCCACGGGCGAGACCAGCGTGGCCGCCGACGGGGTGAACGTCTGGTGGACACTGCGGTGGACCTGGTACTCCGCGAGGTCGTCCGACTCGGCGTCCGACGGGTCCTGATAGGCGGGCCAGGACAGATCCGCGCCGGCGGCGTGGATCGTGGTGGGCGGGTCGACGGTGACGCCCTGGTGGCCGTACGTCAGCACCAGGCGCGGGTAGGTCGCGGTCTCCCCGCCATAGGAGTACAGGCTGCCCTCGTAGCGCACCCCGCCCTTGTCGAGGGTCTCGTCGGCCGCCTTCAGCACGAAGCCGTGGTTTGCGCTGGTGCCGTCGAGCCACGACTGGACGATGTTGCGCACCGAGAACGAGTGCCACTGGCTGCCGTTGGCCGAGGCCGGCTTCACCTGCACGGCGTCCTTGGTCAGCCGTACGGCGTCGGCGATCACGCTGACGGAGGCGGAGGCGGGGCCGTCGCCCAGGACGACCTTGCCGGTGGTGCCGGCGGTGAACGGGTGGGTGCCCAGCGTCTTCCATACGCCGTTCGTGGTGGAGGCGGCGTACTGGTTGACCGAGTACGTCTTGCTGCCGCCGTTGTAGGTGACGGTGTACGGCGCCGCCGTGGACCGGTCGGCCGCCTCCACGTAGTGCACGTCGACCCGGTAGTCGCCGTCCTCGGTCACGCGCGGCACCCACGTGTAGCGGTCGCCCGCGACGGTGTCCTTGTTGTACAGGTAGTCACTGCCGACGGCGTTGGCCGTCAGAGAGCTGGTGGAGAGCGGCCACGAGCCGGTCGCCGCGGTCTTGCCGAGGTCGCCGTCGTCCACGACCTCGCTGTTGTTGCCGAGCTCGCCGGTGAGGTTCTTGGCCGAGTTCCAGGTGGCGGTCGTCTCGTCCCAGGCGGTGGTCGCGCGGTGCGCCTCCAGGGTGACGTTGTTGCTCACCCCGGTGCTGGTCTCGATGTCCTGGTCGTAGTAGACCTGCAGCTGAGCTGAGTCGATCTTCGTGCCGGACGGCACCCCGGTCAGCGGGAACTTCAGCAGCGCCCGCGACACGCCCACCGAAGACGTGCCCGTGGACAGGCGCCAGCTCCCGTCGAAGTTCGTGTCGGGGGAATCGGAGACGATCATCGTGTCCTGCGAGACCGTCGGCGTCGGCGCGATCTTGATCGTCGGGTCGATGACCACCGGGTACTGACGGGCCGGGTCGGCCAGCCACGCCTGGTCCGCGGTGACGGCGATCCGCAGCAGCCCCGCCGCCGCGTCCCACACCATGCTCTGCGTCACCTTGTCGCTGTACGTCTTGCCGTACGGCGAGGAGGCGTCGTCGCGCGCGTCGGTCATGTACGGCCGGGGGATCTCCATGACCGGCGTGCCGTCGAAGTCGCCGCGGTAGAACGCGATCGACCCGTCGGGCCGCTGCCAGGCCCGCAGCCCGTCCGGCTTGAGGGTGAAGGTGTAGGAGGGGGCCTGCGCGGGCGCGGAGTCGAGGACGATCTGCTCCTTGGCGCCCTCCGGGGTCACCTCGTACGCCAGCCGCGCCCCGCCGCTCTCGTAGGCGTAGGTGGCGGTGTCGTTCTTCACCTTCGGCTTGCCGGGCTTGACCCCGTCGGCTCCGAGCGTGAGGACCACGTCGTCCAGCTCCACGCGGAGAATCGAGGCGGGCTCGGTGCCGAAGAAGCTGCTGAAGGCGTTGCGCTGGTTGCCGTAGGCGAACCCAGCGCGGTCCGTCGGCGAGATCTCCGTGGAGATCGGCTGCCACTTACCGGACTTGTCGCGATAGTTCAGCGGCGCCGCCGACACCTCGACCTGCTGCCGGCCGTCCTCCAGCAGGAACGTCCGCTCGTGCGCGGTGCGCTTGCCCGCCAGCTCCTTCACCCGCTTGGCCGGCGGAATCTTCTGCGCCGCGGGCTCCGCGTCGTTCCGGGGCACCGCGTTCACCCCGAGATCCTGGGGCTCGGGCGCCTCCTGCCCGTCGCCGGTGAACCAGTCCTGGAGGTCGTCCAGCCAGTCACGCTCGCTGTCCGGCTTCCATCCGCCGCGCGCGTCGCCCGGGGGCGGCGGGCTGGGCGTGGCCGCCTCCGCGGGAACCACGTTGCCGCTCAGCGCGAGGGCGAGCACTAGGAACGCGCCCAGTAATCGACGGGATTTACGCATGGTTGTGCGTCCAGGCAAGAGCCTGCCTCCAAACTCGGAAAGGGCATGGTGGAATTGGGCCAGGGCATGCCGAAGGACGCCATGGCAGCAGCGGTCAACTCGATGG
Organism: Nonomuraea sp. NPDC005983; assembly: GCF_040614375.1. Lineage (NCBI taxonomy): Bacteria > Bacillati > Actinomycetota > Actinomycetes > Streptosporangiales > Streptosporangiaceae > Nonomuraea > Nonomuraea sp. NPDC005983. The sequence continues at coordinate 3,586 of NZ_JBEXUP010000113.1, read as the reverse complement.
ACAATTCTTCGCCGGGCGCGATTAAGCCATCTCCGCGCAGTGAAAGCCAGATCCCCATTTTGTCTATTTGCGGGGATCATCAACCGCGTCACGATCCTTTGTCAACCCTCTGCGAACCTCGGATCAGGCCGCTTACCTCACCGGCCCGGAACCCCGGACGCGGGTCATGAGCTGGGAATAATGAGAATTCGGCGAGGTCACGGGCACGAGGTGTGAGCGCTTCGCGAAGATAACGGTTTGAAAACGGCGGCCCGGGGCTCGGCCTTCTCCCCGGCAGGCGGAGTGCTTCGACGGATGCGAATTTATTGTCAGCATATTCACAGTCAAGCGTGACCATCTCGAAATTGACATCGAGGCCCGCTGGGCTGCGCCCCTGGCGGGCGCGGGTGTGGAACTTCGGCCGGGAGGGGTGGCCGGCTGCCGATGGTGGAGTTCGACGGGACGGTCAAGATCGTCGGGGCCGCGACCCCACCACGAACATGCCCAACGGCTTGGCCGCGAAGGTGAAGTACTCGCGTTCGCTCATTGCCGCCAGGTCCGTCGTCACCGATCCGCCTCCCGATGCGACGGAACCCGTCAAACCGGATGAGACATCAAGCTACTTGGGTGGTTTGTGGTGAAGTGTCGGTCTGTGGTGGTGCGAGTGGCTGATTGATCCACACCTTGGTCGGCAGAGACGGTGGGTAGGGCCGCCATCCGCGGAACCGCTGGGGATGTGCCTGGAAGGCCGCGTGGAGGGTGGCGATCCGCTTGGCCTGGATCTGGACGGCGGTGCCGTCATGCACCGAGGCGGGCGTGTGCATCGCGATCCCGGAATGGCGGTGCTCGTTATTGTAATAGCCGAAGAATTGAACACAGAATACGTTGGCGTCTTCTTTGGACCCGAACGCCCAGGAAATGCCGGGCAATATTTGAGTGTCTTGAAGTGCGCTTCTGAGTAGGGGTTGTCGTTGGACACGTGCGGCCGGGAATGGGACTGGTCGATGCCGAGCAGCGCGAGCAGGCCGGTGACCGTGTTGGAGGTCATCGAGGCGCCACGGTCGGCATGGATCGAGCAGGGCGCGATCCCGCCATTGGCGGCAATGGCGTTCTGCAGGAACTCCGTGGCCAGGGTGCCGTTCTCGGTCGGCCAGATCTCCCAGTGAACGACCTTGCGGGAGAAGATGTCGATGATGACGTACAGCAGATAGTAGACGCCCCGCATCGGCCCTTTCAGTTTCGTGATGTCCCACGACCACACCTGGTTGGGACCGTCGGCCTCCAGTTCAGGTCTGCTGGTCGGCGGGCGCACGGCTTGAGCGCGCCGCTCGCCGCTTTGCCCGCGTTCGCGCAACAGCCGGTACATGGTGGCCTGCGAGCACAGATAGACGCCCTCATCCAGCAGGATCGCCCATGCCTGGCCCGGGGACTTGTCGGCGAAGCGGGGCGAGTCCAGTACCGCCAGCACCTGCTCGCGCTCATCTTCCGACAGTTCGGCCGGGTGACGGAACGGCCGGCGCGGACCGTGAACGGGCGGACGCGGATGACGGTGCCGGTGCACCGTTGCCCGGGATCTGCCGAACGCCTCGCAGGCCCTGACCGTGCCGACCGACTTCTCCAGGGCAGGGAAATGCTCGTCGAGGACCCGGTTCAGTTCGTGCCGGAGTCCGCGCTGCTTGAGATGTCCTGAAGCAGCGCGAATGCTTTTCCCGCGATGTCCAACGCGGTTTTGGTCTTGCCGAGCTCACCGGCGAGTTTCTCGTTGCGGGATTCCAGCCTTGCGGCGTCGGTCTTGAGCTTCTTGTTCTCCGCTCGCAACCGGGCCAGTTCCTCCGATTCGGCATCTTTTTCGGCTTGCCGGTCGAGGCGGCCAAGGTTCCGTTCTCGGCCTGCTTTCTCCAGTGCTCGATGTGAGAGTGGTACAGCCGTTCCTTGCGGGCACCCCAGCCCGCCACCGCGCAGCAGGCCGCGACCCGCACAGTGGTCGTTCTCACTTTCGCGTTGTTCAACCGAGTGGGGTATCCAAGGGGAGTGGGACGGCGAGGCGCTGAAGGCGTTCGCCAAGCGGGTCGGCGAGGTTGTCGGCGGGCGGCAGGCCAAGCTGGTGGGGCGGCGCGCCCATCGTCGCCCCGTCACACAAGGAGCGGATTATGCTGCGCTGCAGCTGTCCCACAAAGAGCCGGGCGAATCGGCCGCCGCCGCGATGGGCCGTGGCCGGCAGGTAGGTCACTTCCCGCGCGCGCCGGGCACGACCAGTCCCGTCTCGTACGCGGTGACGACCGCCTGCGTCCTGTCGCGCAGCCCGAGCTTGCTCAGCACGCGGCTCACGTGCGTCTTGACGGTCTCCTCCGTGACCGTCAGCCGGGCCGCTATCTCCGGATTGGACAGGCCCTCCGCGACCAGCCGCAGAACCTGGGTCTCGCGCGGGGTGAGCGCGCCGAGCGCGGCCGACGCGGAGGCGTCGGGCTTGGGCTGCAGCTGGGCGAACTCGCTGATGAGGCGGCGGGTGACCGCCGGGGCCAGCAGCGCCTCGCCGGCGGCGACGACGCGCACGGCGTCGAAGAGCCGTTCGGCGGTGACGTCCTTGAGCAGGAAGCCGCTGGCTCCGGCGCGGAGCGCGTCGTAGACGTACTCGTCCAGGTCGAAGGTCGTCAGGATGAGAACGCGCGCGCCGTCGGCCGCGGAGCCGGCGAGCCGCCTGGTGGCCTCGATGCCGTCCATGGCCGGCATGCGGACGTCCATGAGGACGACGTCAGGGGAGAGTTCGCGGCAGACCCGCACCGCCTCCGCCCCGTCGGAGGCGGTCGCGACGACGTCGAAGTCCGGCTGGGTGCCGAGCAGTTCGGCGAATCCGGTGCGGACCACCAGATGGTCGTCGGCGACGACGATCCTGATCGGCGGGGGCTGAACACTCACGCGGCCGTCTCGTCCTTTCCTGGCAGGCGGGCCTCGACGAGGAAGCCGCCGCCGGTGGCGGGGCCGGCGCGCAGCTCGCCGCCGACGGCCGCGGCGCGTTCCCGCATGCCGGACAGCCCGTGCCCCTCCCCCGCCGTGGACGCGCCCGGCCCGTTGTCGCGGACGAGCAGCCGCAGCGCGTCGCCGGTGTAGTGCAGTTCCACGTCGACGGCGGCTCCCGGCGCGTGCCGCCGGGCGTTGGTGAGGGCCTCCTGGACGATGCGGTAGGCCGCGAGCTCGACGCCGGGGTCGAGGGTGACCGGCGAGCCGCGCAGGATCAGGCGGGTGCCCGTCCCGGAGGCCGCGCGTGACTCGTCGAGCAGGTCGTTGAGCTCCCGAAGGCGCAGGCCCGGCTGGGGCTGCCGGTCGGCCGCGTCGGTCTCGGCGTCCTCGCGCAGCACGCCGAGCAGCCGCCGCATCTCGGTCAGCGCCGCCCTGGCGGTGTCGCCGATGGCGAGCAGCCGCTGCGCGCCGGCGTCCGGCATCCCCGGGATGGCCAGCCGGGCCGTCTCGGCCTGCACGGCGACCATGGAGATGTGGTGGGCGACGACGTCGTGCAGCTCGCGGGCGATGCGGGCGCGTTCGCCGCGTGCCGTGTGCTCCAGCAGGCTGTCGGCGACGACCTGGCGGGCGGCCGTGGTGGCCAGCGCCT
>NZ_JBEXUP010000112.1:0-28155 GCF_040614375.1 Nonomuraea sp. NPDC005983 | reverse complement strand
GGCTGGCTGCGGCCGGTGGTGGGGGTCGGTGCGGCGGTCGCGGCCCTCGGGGCGCTGCTCGCCCTGGTGCTCGGCGTCTCCCGCACGGTCCTCGCCATGGCCCGCAACCATGACCTGCCCGCCGTCCTGGCGGCGGGGCGGACCCCGCGCAGGGCCGAGCTGGCCGTGGGCGTGGCGGTGGTCATTCTGCTGCTGGCGGTCGACCTGCGAGGGGCGATCGGCTTCTCGTCGTTCGGCGTGCTCGGGTACTACGCGGTGGCCAACGCCTCCGCGCTCACGCTGAGCCGCGCGGAGGGGGCGCCGCCGAGGGCGATTCCGGTGCTCGGCCTCGCCCTGTGCCTGGTGCTCGCCGCGACGCTGCCGCTGGAGTCGGTGGTCGCGGGGGCGGCGGTCTTCGCGGTGGGGGCGGCGGTCTGGATAATCCGGACGCGGGCCTGGCGGCGAGGGGTATGATCGGCCGCATGACGACACGCCTGGAGATGATGGGCCCCTAGGGCCCTGCTGATCGTGTCGCTGTTGAGGCCCTGCTCCGGGGCCTCTCGTCGTGTCCGGGGCCCCTCGGAGGTACCCGATGTACATCACGACCACCGTCCCGTACGTCAACGCCCGGCCGCACCTCGGGTTCGCGCTGGAGATCGTCCAAGGTGACGTGCTCGCCCGGCACCACCGGCGGCGCGGCGAGCCCGTGCGCTTCCAGACGGGCACCGACGACAACTCGCTGAAGAACGTGCTGGCGGCCGAGGCCGAGGGCGTGCCGGTGCGGGAACTGGTCGACAGGAACGCCGCCGCGTTCGAGGCGCTCCGCGAGCCGTTGAACCTCTCCTTCGACACCTTTATCCGGACAAGTCATTGAACCGCTGGAGGCGGCCGAGCGGGCGCCGGAGCTGGTGCACGAGGCGCTGGAGGAGTTCGGCTTCCGCAGGGCCGCGTCCGCCGTGTGGGCGATCGTCGAGGAGGCCAACAAGTACGTCGAACGCGCTCGGCCGTGGAAGCAGACGCCCGAGGAGCGGGAGCGGTCGCTGGCCACACTCGTGCGGGCCTGCCGGGCGCTGGCCGTCCAGCTCGAACCCTTCCTGCCGACGGCGGCGGCGCGCGTCGCGACGGCTGTGGCCGGGGACCGGCTGCCCGCTCCCGCGCCGCTGTTCCCGCGGCTGGGTGATTGATGGGGGTGTCGGCGGGGCTTAGTTTTGCGCGAACAGACCAGCCGGTATGGAGGTCGCCCGATGCCTGCCGTCAACACCGTCCGCGGTCCCGTCGACGTCGACGATCTCGGCCAGACGCTGATGCACGAGCACGTGTTCGTCCTGGCCGCCGAGCATCTCGACAACTACGGCAGAGGTGCCTGGTGGGACGAGGAGTTCCGGGTGGCCGACGCGATCAGGAAGCTCACCGCGGCCGCCGCGAAGGGTGTGCGGACCATCGTCGACCCGACCGTGTGGGGGCTGGGCCGCTACATCCCGCGCGTCCAGCGCATCGCCGCCGAGGTGCCCGGCCTGAACATCATCGCCGCGACCGGCATCTACAGCTTCCACGAGCTGCCGCACCAGTACGAGCATCGCGGCCCCGGCCTGTTCATGGACGGGCCGGACCCGATGATCGACGACTTCGTCCGCGACCTCACCGTCGGCATCGCCGACACCGGGGTCAAGGCGGCGTTCCTGAAGTGCGTGGTCGAACAGGACGGCCTGACGCCCGGCGTCGAGCGGATCTGCCGGGCCGTCGCCCAGGCGCACCGGGGCGCCGATCACCGTCCACACCAACTCCTTCACGCAGAGCGGGCCGCTCGCGCTCGACCTGTTCGCCAAGGAGGGCGTCGATCTGACCAAGGTCGTCGTCGGGCACGCGGGCGACAGCAACGACCTCGACTACCTGATGCGCCTGGCCGACAGCGGTGCCATCCTCGGTATGGACCGCTTCGGCCTCGACGTGTACAACCCGACACCGCAGCGGGTCGCCACCATCGCGGCCCTGTGCGAGCGCGGCTACGCCGACCGGATGGTGCTCAGCCACGACGCCGCCTGCTTCATGGACTACTTCGCCGGTGCCTGGGACGAGGCCCGCGAGACGCTCGCGCCCAACTGGCGCTACGATCACATCCACGACGACGTCTTGGCCGCACTGCTGGACTCGGGTGTGACCGATGACCAGATTGAGCAAATGCTGGTGTTCAACCCGAAACGCTACTTCTCGTAAAGTAGGGGAATCGGAAGAGCAATGCGGGTAGGTGGAGTTGGGTGACTTCGGAGCAGACCTTGTCGATCAGCCTCGGTCTCCAGGGGCCGTGCGTCATCGCAAGGTTGACGGGGGACTTCGACTTCGGCTCTGCGGCCGAGGTTAGAGATCGTGTCACGAAGGCCCTCGACCTGACCCAGCCACCGCTCCTCGTGATAGACATGCAGGCCGTCGCCGTCTGCGACTCCTCCGGCCTGTCCGTGCTGGTGTATCTGCACAAGGCGGTGACGGCGTCCGGCGGTCGGCTGCTGCTGTCCGGGCTGAACGGCAGGTGCAAGCACCTGTTCGCGATCACCGCCCTCGACAAGTTCTTCGACATCCGCTCCAACGCCGAGCTCGCCATCGCCGAACTCAACGAACCCGGGAATTCGCCGCCGTTTACGGGGTAGTGCCCGGATATGTCGGCCGATGAGCCTGACCTGCTCGGCATGTACCTGGAGCAGATCGGCAAGACACCCTTGCTCGCCGCCGCGGACGAAGTGGACCTGGCCCGGCGCATCGAGGCCGGCCTGTACGCAGGCCACCTCATCGCCCACGGCTCGGGCAACCCGGAACTCGAACACGTCCGCCACGACGGGCAGCTCGCCAAGGACCTGCTCATCAGGTCCAACCTCCGGCTGGTCGTGGCCGCCGCCAGACGCTACGCCCACAGAGGGCTGCCGCTGCTCGACGTCATCCAGGAGGGCAACCTGGGGCTGATCAGAGCAGTGGAGAAGTTCGACTACACGCGCGGCTACAAGTTCTCCACCTACGGCATGTGGTGGATCCGCCAGGCCATCGAACGCGGCATCCACGACAAGGGCCGCACCGTGCGGCTGCCCGTCCACGTCGCCGAGGAACTGGCGCGCCTGGCCAGGATCGACCGACAGTTGTTCCGCGAACTCGGCCACGACCCGAGCGACGCCGAACTCGCCAGAGCCGCCGACCGCACCCCCGCCGACGTCTGCGCCCTGCGGCTGCTCGCCCAGGAGACGATCAGCCTCGACCTGCCGGTCGGTGAGCGCGGCGAGGGCAACATCGGCGACCTCATCGCCGACGAGGACGGGCCGCAGATCCACGAACTCACCGAGAGCCGGGCGCTGAGCGCACTGCTGCGCGAGGTGGTCACCACCCTGCCGCCGCGCGAGGCCATCGTCATCAGGCTCCGGTACGGCCTGACGGGCCAGGACATCAGCACCTACGGCGAGATCGCGGACCGCCTCGGTGTGACCAGGGAGCGCATCAGACAGCTGGAGAAGCAGGCGTTGAACCGCCTGAAACAGGGAAACCCACTACTGGCCTGGGCCTCCTGACACCCAGCCCTCACCCCTCGTCCAACGCCCCGCCCCCTGCCACCCCCGACCGGTCATCCAGCGCCGCCCCGCCCTCTGCTACCGCCGACCGGTCATCCAGTGCCGCCCTGCCCCAGCCCATTCGCCTATGCCGACCACGGCCGCAATCGGGCGCCGTCGCGGTCCCAGGCCGCCCGCCATCCTTGGCTCGCCATCAGATGCGGCGGCAGCCTCCTTGATGCCCTTTAGGCTGACTTGTTGACCATCGTCGCGTTGTGGTGGGTTAATCGACATGAGTCGCTTTCAACGGGGGAAGCGGCTGTTCCACGTTGCAATGGGGGCAACATGACCAAGCGTTCTGCCAGCATGCTCTTAGCGGCATCCGCCGCCACCGCCGCCGCCCTGCTCGCGGCGACCCCTTCACCAGCCGGAGCGACCCCCCGGACCGCCGCCGGCGCCACGTCTCCCACCACCGCGCTCGCCCCTGCGGCCGCCGGCTCCTCCGCGTCCGCGGCCAGGCCGCACCTGCTCAACTACAAGATCTACTTCGGCCGGTGCAAGGACACCTGCCGGATCAAGGTCCGGATCACGAACATCTCTCGCCAGAACCTCTACGCGGTGAGCCTGAACGCCCGCCTGAAGATCAACGGCAAGCAGGTCGGCTCGTGCTACGACTACGTCGGCAGCATGCGGTCGAAGCGTGTCCGCTGGGCTGGGTGCACCGTCCGCTCGTCGACGCTCGCCCGGCAATGGAACCGGTGGCTCGACGGCGAGATCCGCTGGGACCGGCGCGTCAGCACGGTCGTCCACTACGAGTACTACAGGTGACGCGCCCCGGCAGGTGACCGCACCCCCGGGGCCGCGTTCCCGGCGCGGCCACGCGTCTGACACGACGAGATGACCGCCGCCACGAGTTGTACGAGGCCCAGGGGGCGAACCCGGTTCGGCCCCTGGGCGCTACGACGTGATGAGCAGGGCGAGGCCGATCAACACCACGATGGGCACAACCCAGACCACGGCCTCGGCAGCGAACTCCTTGTACATCGCGTAGAACTCCCTCGATACGCCCCAGTCGGGCGGCGTGAACGTCACTGCGCAGCATAGCCGCCCTCTCCTACAACTCCGTCCCGCTTCCTCAGGAGATGGGGGCCGTCTTCCGTGGGGCGCGTCCTGTTCCCAGGAGCGTTGGTGGGTGTGACCTGTCCTGTTTCCCTGGGGGGTTGCTTGGGATGGAGTGCTGTCGAGTGGTGCGCTCTGTCCTGGTTGCTCGTGGGGACGTGTGGTCAGTGACGGCGGTTCTGGGCGATGCGCTTGCCGAGGCCGGCGAGGGAGTCGTCGGCCATCAGGGCCGGAAGGCGAGGCGCGTCCTCCTCCACTCGGCGCAGGACCTCGTCCTGGGCGCCCGCGAATCGCGACCAGGCTCGTAGCACCTCGGGCATGGCCTCGATCGCGGCGTCGGAGAGGATGGCCTCGCGGGGCAGCCACGACGTCAGGAACTGCGAGACCCGAGCCGGGCTCCACCAGAGCGGCCGATCGCCCACGAACTCCGCGAGCTTCTCGAAAGCCTCCTCCGCTCCGGGAAGCTCCGGAAGATCACTGAAGCGGGCCACGGTGTCATCGGGGGAGTGCCGGACGGGGTTCGCCACCCGCGCACGACACACCGCGACCCCCCGAACGCCGGCCAACGTCTCCGCGACCGGCGCCCCCATGACCAGATCGGTCACCTCGAAGGCGTCGAGCACCCGGCCCGCGACCACACCGGGCTCCGCCACCTCAAGATCGAGGTCGTCGAGGAACTTCTCCTCCTCGACCAGGGCGTCAACCGCCATCCCGCCGTTGACCTGGTCGATGGCCACCACGACGACGTGCGGCTCCTTGCCGTTCCCGTAGCGGAAGGCGAGCGCCGCGAGCACCTGCTCCCCGTACGGATCGGCCTTCCCGTACCAGGCCCCCTCACAGGACACCCGCCCCATCCGCGCCACCCACTCGCCCGACGCCCGCACGGCCTCCCGCGCCGCCCGCCCGAACACCCCCGCATCGGCAGCCCCGGGGCCGGCCGACGTGTCGAAGTCGTCGGGCGGGACGTCGTTCCCGCCGGTAAGCGCGTCGAGCCCCTCGGGCGTGACCGCCGCCAGAGCGGCGAGGATGAGCCGGGCCTCATCGCTTTGGTCGGAGACCAGTCGCCGCAGGAACGGCTCCCTCTCCTCGGGACGCAGGGAGGCCGTGAGCCGAGCCGCCCAGAGCTCCGTGCGCAGCGGCGACCTCCACCTGAGCAGGTCGCGGGCCTGGTTGATCGCCGTGTCGAACGTGCTGGTGCTCACTATCCGACCGTATCGCTCCGAACGGCCGCCTCAATCCGCCGGCGTTGCGCTGTCGGCGGAGCGCTCCCGTCCCGCCCGCAGGCCGAACTCCCCGGAGGGGACGCTGACGACGCAGGACCGCGAATCGCCGCCCCCGGGGGCGTGCGCGCAGGAGTAGAGGCCTCGGGTGAACCCCTCAAAGATCCCCTCTGGGACGACCAACGCGGTGTCCGGCGTCGGAAGGTTCGGGGGCGACGCACACGGGCTCTTCGCGAGCGACAACGCGAGGGCGTGGCGAGTGGCCGGCCTCAGCAAGGGTCAGGGGCCGCCCGGAAGATGGGCGGCCCCTGAGTTGGGTGCTTCTAGCGGTTGTCGCCGCCGAGGCCCGCCTTGCGGAGGGCTTCGGCCATGGCGCCGGTGGGAGCCGGGCGGTCCTGGCGGCGCTGGCCGCCGCCTCGCTGGCCGCCGTCTCCGCGCCCGCGCTGGTTGGAGTCGCCGCGCCCGCGCTGGTTGGAGTCGCCGCGGGCTCTGCCGTCGCCGCGGCCCCGCTGGTCGCCCTGGTTGCGGTTGCCGGTCGGGGTGCGCCCGTCGCCGCGGGGGTTGCCGTCGCGGCCGCGGCCGTTGCCGCCTCGGCCGCCTTCGCCGCGGGCGCCGTTGCGCGAGTCGGCGGAGGAGGTGGTCTCGTCCTCCAGGCGCAGGGTGAGGGAGATGCGCTTGCGGGGGATGTCGACGTCGAGGACCTTGACGCGGACGATGTCGCCCGGCTTGGCGACGTCACGCGGGTCCTTGACGAAGGTGCGGGACATGGCCGAGACGTGCACCAGGCCGTCCTGGTGGACGCCGACGTCGACGAAGGCGCCGAAGGCCGCCACGTTCGTGACCACGCCCTCGAGGATCATGCCCGGCTGCAGGTCGGAGATCTTCTCGACGCCATCCTTGAAGGTGGCGGTCTTGAAGGCGGGGCGGGGGTCGCGGCCCGGCTTCTCCAGTTCGCGCAGGATGTCGGTGACCGTGGGCAGGCCGAACGTGTCGTCGGTGAAGTCTTGAGGCTTGAGCGAGCGCAGGGCCGCGCTGTTGCCGATCAGGATCTTGAGGTCGGAGCCGACCGACCCCAGGATGCGGCGGACCACCGGGTACGCCTCGGGGTGGACGCTCGACGCGTCGAGCGGGTCGTCGCCGCCCGGGATGCGCAGGAAGCCCGCGCACTGCTCGAACGCCTTGGGGCCGAGCCTGGAGACGTCCTTGAGGGCGGTGCGGGTCTTGAAGGGGCCGTTGGTGTCGCGGTGTCGGACGATGCTCTCGGCCAGGGTGGAGCCGATGCCCGACACGCGGGTGAGCAGCGGCGCCGAGGCGGTGTTGACGTCGACGCCCACGGCGTTCACGCAGTCTTCGACCACGGCGTCGAGCGAGCGGGAGAGCTTGGTCTCGGCCAGGTCGTGCTGGTACTGGCCGACGCCGATCGACTTGGGGTCGATCTTGACGAGCTCGGCGAGCGGATCCTGCAGCCGGCGGGCGATGGAGACCGCGCCGCGCAGCGAGACGTCGAGGTCGGGCAGCTCCTGGGACGCGTACGGCGAGGCCGAGTAGACCGACGCCCCCGCCTCCGAGACCACGATCTTGGTCAGCCCCGGCATGTGCTTGACCAGCTCGCCCGCCAGCTTGTCGGTCTCGCGGGAGGCGGTGCCGTTGCCGATGGCGATCAGCTCGACGCCGTGCCGCTGGGCGAGCGCGCCGAGCACGGCCAGTGACTGGTCCCACTGCCGCTTCGGCTCGTGCGGGTAGACCGTCGCAGTCTCGACGACCTTGCCGGTGGCGTCGACGACGGCCACCTTCACACCGGTGCGCAGGCCAGGGTCGAGACCCATGGTCGCGCGGGTGCCCGCCGGGGCGGCGAGCAGCAGGTCGCGCAGGTTGGCGGCGAACACCCGCACCGCTTCGTCCTCGGCCGCCTGCCACAGGCGCATCCGCAGGTCGATGCCGAGGTGCACGAGGATGCGGGTGCGCCAGGCCCAGCGGACGGTCTCGGTGAGCCAGCGGTCGGCGGGACGGCCCTGGTCGGAGACGCCGAAGCGGGAGGCGATGCGCAGCTCGTACTCGGGGCTGTCGTCGGGCTCCAGCGTGACGCTGAGCGCCTCCTCCTTCTCGCCCCTGAACATGGCCAGGATCCGGTGAGAGGGCAACTTGGTGAACGGCTCGGAGAACTCGAAGTAGTCGGAGAACTTCGCCCCCGCCTCCTCCTTGCCCTCGCGCACCTTGGACGCCAGTCGGCCGCGGCTCCACAGCTGCTCGCGGAGCCCGCCGATGAGGTCGGCGTCCTCGGCGAACCGCTCGACCAGGATCGCGCGCGCGCCCTCCAGCGCGGCCGCGCCGTCGGCGACCCCTTCGGTGACGAACCCCTCGGCGACCACGGCCGGGTCCAGGGACGGGTCGCCGAGCAGCTGGTCGGCCAGCGGTTCGAGGCCGAGCTCGCGGGCGATCTGCGCCTTGGTGCGCCGCTTGGGCTTGTACGGCAGGTAGATGTCTTCCAGCCGGGCCTTGGTCTCGGCCGCCATGATCTGCCCGCGCAGCTCGTCGTCGAGCTTGCCCTGAGACTCGATCGACTCCAGGATCGCCGCCCTGCGCTCCTCCAGCTCGCGCAGGTAGCGCAGCCGTTCCTCGAGCGTGCGCAGCTGCACGTCGTCGAGGGCGCCGGTGGCCTCCTTGCGGTACCGCGCGATGAACGGCACGGTGGCGCCGCCGTCGAGCAGCTCGACCGCCGCCCGCACCTGGCCTTCGCGCGCGCCGAGCTCTTCCGCGATCCGCTGGTGAATAGAGAGCACTTGCCTGCCTTTCGATGGTCCCGCCGGTCAATTGTGCAGGACGACGCCGTCCTTCATGACCAGAGTGCGCGCGGGGTGGACGACCACGGCCTCCGCCGGGCCGCCCGCGGGCAGCACGACGAGGTCGGCCCGATCGCCCGGCGCCAGGCCGTACGCTTCCAGGCCGAGCGCCCGCGCGCCGCCGTAGGTGGCGGCCTCCAGCGCCAGCTCGATGTCGTCGTCGCCGCGGAACGTGCTGCGGTAGGCGACGTGCATGGCCCGCTCCAGCATGTCGCCGCTGCCGTAGGCGCGCTGATCCGTTCGACGCTCGGGACGCCCAGCTCGGACCTGCGGGCCAGGTCGTTGCCGATGCGCCCGGCCAGGGTGTCGTCGGCCGAGTGCGGCACCCACGGGCCGCCGTAGAGGGTCTTGTCGAGGTGGCAGTGCGCCTCGACGAGGCCGGGCAGCACGAGCTGGCCGGTGACGTCGACGGCCTGGGCGGCCGGCGCGTCGACGGCCGGGGCGACGCGGTCGATGCGGCCGTCGCGGACGAGGATGTCGGCCGGCGCGTCGAGACCCCAGGGACGCCCGCCGCGGAGGAGCACGTCGGTCATGCCAGCACCCTAGAGCCCGGCACCGACGATTTCCGAGCCTCTCCGCCGTGAGCTTTCCGAGCCTTGCCGGGCCTGCGGCAGCCACAGGCCCGGCCGGAGGTCAGATGTCGGCCAGGTGGGAGACGTTGGCCCGGTCGGCGGCGTCCGTGCTGGGCTCCCCGGAGAACCACGCGTCGAGGATCTCGGCGAGCACCACGTCGGACGTGAGCCGCAGGCTGAGCGCGAGCACGTTCGCGTCGTTCCACTTCCGGGCGCCGTCGGCCGTGTAGGCGTCGGTGCACAGGGCCGCCCGCACGCCGCTCACCTTGTTGGCCGCGATGGACGCCCCCGTGCCGGTCCAGCAGCACACGACGGCCTGGTCGGCGCGCCCGTCGCGGACGTCGCGCGCCGCCCGCTCCGACGCCCAGGCCCAGTCGGCCCGCTCGTCGACGTCGAGCGCGCCGTGCGGGATCACCACGTGCCCCCTGTTGCGCAACTCCTCCACCACCCGCTCGGCCACTCCGTCAAGGCTGTCGGCGGCCACCGCGATCCGCATGCCACGCTCCTTCAATAGGTCTCCTCCCACAGGTACCAGGGTCCTTGGAAGTGCGCATAGTCAGGAGCCTCGAGGGCGTCGGCCGCCACGCGCGGGGGCCCGCCCGGGCTCCAGGCGAACCCTCCCTGGTGGATCCCGTCATCCGCGCCCTCCACGATGAGATACACCGTGCCCTCCTGCTCGAAGGCCGAGGTCACCGTGTACAGGCCGACGCGCCTGGCCTGCTCGTCCCGTTCGCCGCCCGGGGGGACCGACCGGGCGAACTCCTCCAGGCTGTCAACCGACCATGCGAACCGGGCGACGGTGGCGCGTTCGTTATGGAACCCACTGGCGGAATGGAGTGGCATGTGCTTGGTTGTGGCCGCATATGAAGATTGAAGTAAGTGACATTCCGGCTCTCGCCCGAGGGTGCGCCGTGCTGGGCACCGGGGGCGGAGGAGACGTGCGTACCGGGTCGTTAGCGGCTATCAGGGCGATCCAGGCGTACGGGGAGGTGCCGCTCGTCCAGCTGGCCGATCTGCCCGAGGACGCGCTGGTCGTGCCGCTGTCCGGGATCGGCGCGCCCACGGTCAGCCACGAGATGATCCACGGCGAGGACGAGCCCAGGCGCATCGCCGAGGAGATCGAGCGGATCTTCGGCAGGCCGCCGGCGGCGGTCATGTCGTCCGAGATCGGCGGTGCGAACGGCGTCGCGCCCGTCGCGTGGGCCGCGCAACTCGGCCTGCCGCTGCTCGACGCCGACGGCATGGGGCGGGCCTTCCCCGAGGTCCAGATGGTGTCGATGTACGTGGCCGGGCTCCCCGCCGACCTGGTGATCATGTCGGACGTCGCCGGGAACGTGGTGACGATCAGGCCCGTCGACGGCCTGTGGTCCGAGCGCCTGGCCAGGGCCGTCTGCGTGGCGGCGGGTTCGCACGCGCTGATGGCCGACTACGTCCTGACCGCCGGGCGGGCACGCGGCGCGGTGATCGAGGGGACGGTCACGCGGGCGCTGGCCCTCGGCAGGGCCACGGAGGGGACGTCCGAGCCGCTGCGCGCCCTCCAGCGCGAACTCGGCGCGTCCAGGCTGGTCACCGGCAAGCTGACGGACGTGGAACGCCGCACCAGCGGCGGGTTCGTCCGGGGCACGGCCACCATCGAGGGCGCCGGCGACGACCGGGGCAGGACCCTCACCCTGGAGCTGCAGAACGAGAACCTCGTCGCCGTCGAGAACGGCCGGGTCAGGGCGATGGTGCCGGATCTGATCACGGTGGTCGACACCGAGACCGCCGTCGCCGTGCAGACCGAGGGGCTCAGGTACGGGCAGCGCGTCACGGTCCTCGCCTGGCCGTGCGACCCGCTGTGGCGCACGGCGAAGGGGCTGGAGACGGCCGGGCCGCAGGCCTTCGGCTACGACCTGGACTACCTGCCGATCGAGGAGCTGGAGGGGGAGCCGCGTGGCTGAGGGCGCGCTTCGGATCGGGATCGACGTCGGCGGCACCAACACCGACGCGGTCGTGCTGGACTCCTCCGACCGGGTGGTCGCCAAGGCCAAGCGGCCGACCAGCCGGGACGTGACCGAGGGCCTCCGCACGGCACTCGACGCGGTGCTCACCGACCTGGACGGCGAGCGGGCCCACGGTGAGCGGGCCGACCACGGGCGGGGCGGCGAAAGGCAGGGCGGCCAAGGGCAGGGCGGCGGTGGGCGGGCCGCGACCCGGGTCACCCGCGTGATGCTGGGCACCACGCACGCGACCAACGCGATCCTGGAGCGCGGGAACCTCGGCCGGGTCGCGGTCCTGCGGCTCGGCGCGCCCGCCACCACCTCGGTGCCCCCGCTCTCCGACTGGCCCGAGGACCTGCGCAAGGCGGTGTCGGCCGGCGAGGTGATCGTCCCCGGCGGGCACTACGTCGACGGGCGCGAGATCGGCCCGCTCGACCTCGATGCGGTCCGCAGGTTCCTCGACGGCCGCCAGGCGGACGCGGTCGCCGTGACCGGCGTGTTCAGCCCGGCGAGCGCGGACCACGAGCGCGTGGTCGCCGAGCTGGTCAGGGCCGAGTTCGGGCTGCCGGTGAGCGTCAGCCACGAGATCGGCTCGCTCGGGCTGCTCGAACGCGAGAACGCCACCGTGCTGAACGCCGCCCTGTACGAGGTGGCGGCCCACGTGACGGGCGCGCTGGTCGCGGCGCTGGCGGAGCGCGGGATCGGCGCCGAGCCGTACCTGGCTCAGAACGACGGCACGCTGATGACGCTGGAGCACGCGGCGCGGCTGCCGGTGTCCACGATCGGGTCCGGGCCGGCCAACTCGCTGCGCGGCGCGGCGTTCCTGTCGGGGGTGAGCGACGCGATCGTGGCCGACGTCGGGGGCACGTCCACCGACCTGGGTGTGCTGGTGGGCGGCTTCCCGAGGGAGTCCGCGGCGGCGGTGGAGATCGGCGGGGTGCTGACCAACTTCCGCATGCCGGACATCCTGGCCATCGCGCTGGGCGGCGGCACCGTGGTCAGGGACGCCCGCGTGCGGGTCGGGCCGGACTCGGTCGGCTACCGGATCGTCGAGGAGGCGCTGGTCTTCGGTGGCCGCACCCCCACCCTCACGGACGCGGGCGTCGCGTCAGGACGTGTCCCGCCCGGGACGGACGGCTGGCCGGACCGCCTCGGAGCCGCGCTGTCGGCCGCCGACACAGCGGAAGAAATCCGAGACACTCTGCAAGACGGGCTGGCCGCCGCGGACGAGATGATCTTCGATGCGGTCGACCGCATGGCGCTGGGACGGGCCGACCGCCCGCTGGTCGCGGTGGGGGGAGGCGCGTTCCTGCTGCCCGGCCGCATCCCTGGCGTGAGCCGCGTGATCCGTCCCGAGCACGCGGAGGTGGCCAACGCCGTGGGCGCCGCGATCGCCCTGGCGAGCGGCAGAGTGGATACGATCTTGCCAGCCGGCGAAACCAGGTCAGAGGCGATCGAAAGGGTCAAGGAGGAGGCGGCGGCGCGGGCCGTGGCGGCGGGTGCGGACCCGGCGAAGGTGGAGATCGTCGACCTGCTCGAGGTGCCGCTGAGCTACCTCTCGGAGCCCGCTGTGCGGGTACACGTCAAAGCCGCCGGACCTCTCGCCCGGTGACGAATCGAAAGGAACCCCCCACCATGCGCTGGCACAAGCGCCTGCTCGTCGCCGGGGTCGTGGGCGCCGTGGCCGTGACCGCTTCCGCGTGCGCGGGCGGCCAGGTCCGCGGCGCGGACCGGACCCCCAGGCCGAGCACCGGCGAGTCCGCGGCCACCCAGGGCACCCCGGGCACCCAGGCGGGCAAGGCCAACGACGCCACGTTCGTCTACGCGCCCAACCTCGACGTGGTTACCGACTGGGACCCGGCGACCTCGTACTCGAACGAGATCATCGCCATGTCCAACGTCTACGAGGGCCTCACCAGGTACGACACTCAGACCCGGAAGCCCGAGCCGCGCCTGGCCACCGAGTGGACCTCGGCCGCCGGCGGCAAGGAGTGGACGTTCAAGCTGCGCCAGGGCGTCACGTTCCACTCCGGCGCCACGCTCGACGCCGAGGCCGCCAAGAAGGCCATCGAGCGGACGATGAAGCTCAACGCGGGCGCCGCCTACATCTGGGGCGCGGTCGACAAGATCGAGGCCCCCGACGCGTCCACCCTCAAGTTCACGCTGAAGTACGCCACCCCGCTCGACCTGGTCGCCTCCTCCGGCTACGCCGCCTACATCTACGACACCGCCGCCGTGGAGAAGGTCAAGGACGGCAAGACGGACGCGGGAACCGGCCCCTACACCATCGACACCTGGCAGAAGGGCAAGGAGACCGAGCTCACGCTGAAGGCGTTCGAGGGGTACTGGGGCGGCTGGAAGCCCGAGCAGTACAAGAAGGTCGCCTTCCGGGTCACCCCCGAGATCACCACGGCGTGGCAGCTCCTGCAGAAGGGTGAGGTCAACTTCGTCGAGCGGCTCAACCCGCAGCTGATCGCGCAGGCGGGCACCGTCCAGAACGTGCAGACCTCGCAGACGCCGTCGTTCCAGAACCTGCTGGTGCTCTTCAACACCGCGGGCGGCCCGACGAAGGACGTCCGGGTGCGGCAGGCGCTCCAGCTCGCCATCGACTACGACGGCCTGCTGGCGGCGCTGAAGGGCGCAGGGCAGAAGGCCACCGGGCTGGTGCCGCAGGGACTGATCGGCTACACGGCCAACCTGGCGCCCAAGCAGGACCTGGTGAAGGCCCAGGAACTGCTCCAGCAGGCCGGGTACGGCCCCGACAACCCCGAGCTGAAGCTCAAGATGACCTACGCGCAGGGCGACGAGGACCAGAAACTGCTGGTCACGCTGCTCAGCTCGGCGCTGAAGGGCATGAACGTGGACCTGCAGGCCAAGCCGATGGCCTGGAACGCCCAGTGGGACCTCGGCAAGAAGCAGGGCCAGGACCTCTTCGTCATGTACTGGTACCCGGACTACGCCGACCCTTACTCGTGGTTCCTCAACGTCTTCAGGAGCGCGGACAAGCCGCAGTTCAACCTCTCCTACCTGAAGAACGCCGAGATCGACAAGGCCATCGACGGGCTGCCCCAGCTCACGGCCACCGACCGGTTCGCCGCCGAGCAGTCGTACGAGGACCTGCAGAAGAAGATCATCCAGGACCAGGCCGCCGTCGCGGTGCCGTACGTGCAGACCTACCAGCGCGCGCTGTCCAGGGACGTGCAGGGATACGCCGACAACCCGGCCTATCCCAACGTGGTCTTCTTCTACGACCTCAAGCCCGCCGGGTGAGGTAGTGCCGCGTTATCTGACCCGCCGGCTCGGCCAGGCGCTCCTGGTCGTGGCCGGCGTGGTCGTGCTCACCTTCGTCGTCATGCGGCTGGTTCCCGGCGATCCGGCCGTCGCGTTCGCCGGGCCGAAGGCCACGCCCGAGCAGCTCGCCGCCGCGCGGCGGCAGTTCGGGCTGGACGACCCGCTCCCCGTCCAGCTCTGGAACTACGTCCGTGACCTGGTGACCGGCGACTGGGGCATCAGCCTGCACACCCGCCAGCCGGTCCGCGACGACCTGTACCTGGCCTTCCCCGCGTCCCTGGAGCTGGTCGGAGCGGCGCTGCTGGTCGCGGTCGTGGTGGGCGTCCCCGCCGGGGTGCTCGCCGCCCGCTTCAAGGCGCGCGTCCCGGACTTCGGGGTGCGGCTGACGAGCGTGCTGGCCGTCTCGGTGCCGGTGTTCTGGCTGGCCCTGACGTTGCAGACGGTGTTCGCCAGCAACCTCGGCTGGTTCCCGGTGGCGGGCGAGTACGACGCCGGGCTCGACACCACCAGCCCGCTGACCGTCTGGACCAACATCACCATCGTCGACGCGCTCATCACCGGGAACTGGCCGATCTTCACCAGCACCCTGGAGCACCTGGTGCTGCCCGCGCTGGTCGTCGCGGCCTATCCGACGGGCGTGATCGCCCAGATGGCCAGGGCGGCGCTGATCGAGGAGTCGGGCCAGGACCACGCCAGGCTGGAGCGCGCGCTCGGCTTCGGCGAGACCTCGATCCTCACCAGGTTCGCCCTGCGCCCGGCGCTGAACCCGGTGCTGTCGCTGATCGCGCTGGTCTTCGCGTACGCGATCGTGAACGGCTTCCTGGTCGAGGCGGTCTTCAACTGGCCGGGCCTGGGCCGCTACGCCGCCGAGTCGATCCGCTCGCTGGACACCCCGGCCCTCGCGGGCGTCACGCTCCTGGTGGCGCTGGTGTACGTCCTCGCGAACCTGGTGGTGGACCTCCTGCAGGGCGTGGTGGACCCGAGAGCGAGGGCCCGATGACCCCAGCGGACACCCCAGCGGACACCCCGGTGGACACCGCAGCGGACGCGCCCCTGCGCCGCACCCTGCCGCGGATTCCCGACCGGTTCGCGGCCGTCGGCGCGGTGCTCATCGTGCTGGTCGTGCTCGCCACCGTCCTGGCGCCGTGGCTGGCGCCGTACCCGCTGGACGAGCTGCGCCCGGCCGACGGCCTCCTGCCGCCGAGCGCCGCGCACTGGTTCGGCACCGACAACGTCGGCCGGGACGTGCTCACCCGGGTCCTGTACGGCGGGCGGACCTCGCTGTTCATCGCCGTGGCCGTGCTGGCCGGGTCGGCGCTCGTCGGCGTGACGCTGGGCGTGGTCGCCGGGTACGCGGGAGGCTGGGCACGGGACGTGATCATGCGTGTCACCGACGTCTTCCTGGCCTTTCCCGCGTTGCTGCTGTCGCTGGCCCTGGCCGTCGTGCTGCAGCCCAGCGTCACCACTGTGATCGTGGCCATCGCCGTGACCTGGTGGCCCTGGTACACCAGGCTGTCGGCGTCGGTGGCCGCGTCCATCGCCACCCGCGCCTACGTGGACGCCGCCCGCTGCCTCGGCGCGCCCGCACCCCTGATCATCCTCAGGCACGTGCTGCCGAACTCGCTCACGCCCGTGCTGGTCCAGCTCTCGCTCGACGCGGGCGGGGTCATTCTCACCGCCGCCGCGCTGTCCTACCTGGGGCTGGGGGCGCAGGAGCCGACGGCGGAGTGGGGGCTGATGGTGGAGCAGGGCCAGTCGCTGTTCACCACGAACTGGTGGGTCGTCACGTTCCCCGGGCTGGCGATCCTGGTGACGGCGTTCGCGTTCAACGTGCTCGGCGAGGGACTGCGCAACGCCCTGGACCCGCGGAGGATCGTCAGTTGATCGAGGTGAGGGACCTCCAGGTGAGGTACGGGACGCGGACGGTCGCCCGCGTCCCGGAACTGGACGTGGCCGCGGGGGAGTGCGTGGCGATCGTGGGGGAGAGCGGGTCGGGCAAGTCCACCACGCTGCTCTCGCTGCTCGGGCTCACGGAAGGCGCCCATGTCTCAGGAGACATCCGGGTCTGCGGGGTGGACGTGCTCGGCGCGTCCCCGCGACGGCTCCGCGAGATCCGTGGCGCCAGGGTGGCGCTGGTGATGCAGTCGCCGCAGGCCGCATTGAGCCCGACCACCAGGCTGGGCACGCTGATGCGCCGCGCCCTCCAGCTCCACGGCGTCGGCCGCCCAACGAAGGAGGAGCGGTCGAAGGAGGAGCGGGCTGAGGAGGAGCGGCGGGGTGGCCGGGCGCGCGGCGGGCTTCAGGAGATCATGGCGGAGGCGGTCAGGGCGGTCATGCTCGACCCGGAGATCCTGCGCCGCTACCCGCACGAGATCTCCGGCGGGCAGGCGCAGCGGTTCGCGATCGCGCTGGCCATCGCGCTCGGCGCCGAGGTGATCCTGGCCGACGAGCCGACCAGCGCGCTCGACGTGACCGTGCAGGCCGAGGTGGTCGGGGTGCTGCGCAGGCTGCGGGAGGAGCGGGGGCTGGCGCTGCTGCTCGTCTCGCACGACCTGGCCCTGGTGTCGACGATCGCCGACCGGGTGCTGGTCATGAAGGACGGCGAGGTGGTGGAGGCCGGCCCCGCCGCCGAGGTGCTGGCCGCGCCGTCGCATCCGTACACGCGTGACCTGCTGGAGGCCCTGCCGTGACCGAACAGCAGCGGACCGCGCCGGTGCTCAGGGCGGAGCGGGTGACGCTCGGGTACGGGCGGACGCCCGTCGTGCACGAGGTCACCCTCGACGTCACCGAGGGCGGCGTCGGCCTGATCGGGGAGAGCGGTTCGGGCAAGACCACGCTGGCGCGGGCCTTCCTCGGCCTCCTCACCCCCATGTCCGGAAATATCTGGTACGGCGAGCAAACGCTGAGAAATGCGGACCTGAGGGCGTTTCGCCGGGACGTCCAGCCGGTCTTCCAGGCTGAGGCCCTCGACCCCAGGATGCGCATCGGCGCCTCGATCGCCGAGGGGCTGCCGAGGAACGCCCGGCACCGCGTCCCCCACCTGCTCGAACAGGTCGGCCTGGCCGCCGAGCTGGCGCACCGCCGGCCGCACCAGCTCTCGGGCGGCCAGCGCCAGCGCGTGGTGATCGCCAGAGCGCTCGCCGTCGCCCCCCGCCTGCTCATCCTGGACGAGCCGACCAGCGCGCTGGACGTGACCGTCCAGGCCAGGATCCTCGACCTGCTCGCCGGCCTGGACACCGAGCGCCTGCTGATCACGCACAACCTGGCCGTGGTCGGCAGGCTCTGCCGTACCGCGTACGTGCTGTTCGCGGGGCGGGTCGTGGAGTCCGGTCCCACGGCCGACCTGCTCGACCGGCCGGCTCATCCGTACACACTGGCGTTGCGCGACGCCGTCCCGAAGCTCGGAGGCCGGCCGCCGGAGGCGCGGGGCGCGACGGAGGCGAGGCCCGCCGAGACCGGCTGCCCCTTCCGGCTGCGCTGCCCGCTGGCCGACGCGGCCTGCGCGGAGCCGCCCGCCCTCAGGGAGGTCCAGGGCCGTCAGGTGGCCTGCCACCGCGCGGAGGAGGTCCTGGGCTGAGCGTCCCCAGCCTGGTGGCGGCCCTGTTCGCGGCCGTGTTCGGGCTGCTGAACCGCCGGGCCGTCACAGCGCCTTCAGCCCGCTGATCACCTCCAGCAGGACGCTGGCGGTCGGCGCGGGCGGCGGGTGCTCCACCTGGACGAGCTGCTGGGCGTGCAGGTCGCCGACGAGGACCCGCACCACGCCGATGGGCAGGTTCAGCTCGGCGGCCACGTCCACGAGCCTGGTCGGCCTCGTGCACTTCTGCAGGATGATGAGGTGCTCGGGGCCGAGGCCCACGGGCGGGGCCAGGCCGCCCGCCGTGATGATGACCGCGATGAGGTCGATGGCCTCGCTCGCGGGGACGGTTCGGCCCCTGGTCAGCAGGTAGGCGGGGACGATCGGGCCGGCGTCCTCGTCGAGCCAGCGCTCGTCACTCACTGGGCACCACCCGCATGGTGGGACGGGCGGGCTCTTCGGCACGGCGGTCCGGCTCCGGCGGCGGCGAGTCGGACACGTGCTCTGCCGGGATCAGCACGATGGCGGTGGTCCCTCCATATGGTGAACCGCGCAACGTCACGCGGATGTCATGCCTGGCGGCCAGGCGGGAAACGACGAAAAGGCCGAGCTGGTCGCTGTCGGCCAGGTCGAACTCGGGCGGGCTGGCCAGGCGCTCGTTGGTCTCGGCGAGCGTCTGGGGGCTCATGCCCAGCCCGCGGTCCTCGACCTCGATGGCGAAGCCGCGAGCCGCCGCCTCGCCGCGCACGATGACCGGGGTGTGCGCCGGCGAGTAGACGGTGGCGTTCTCGATGAGCTCGGCGATCAGGTGGATCACGTCGCCGACGACGGGCCCGGCCAGGCTCTGGCCGGGCATCGGCCCGATGGTGACCCGGGGGTAGTCCTCCACCTCGGCGGCGGCGCCCCTGACCACGTCGAGCATCGGCACCGGCCTGCTCCAGCCCCGCCCCGGCGTCGCGCCCGACAGGATGATCAGGCCTTCCGCGTGGCGGCGCATGCGGGTGGTCAGGTGGTCGAGGCGGAACAGGTCGTCCAGGGCGTCCGGGTCGGTCGCCCGGTGCTGCATGCCCTCCAGCTGGATGCGCTGGCGGTGCAGCAGGGTCTGGCTGCGCCTGGCCAGGTTGCGGAAGACGTGGCCGACCCCGTCACGCAGCTGCGCCTGGCCGACCGCGGCCTCCACCGCCGTCTGCTGCACGGTGGAGAAGGCGTGGCCGACGTCGGCGATCTCGACGGTCGTGCTCTCCACCGACAGTTCGGGGACGTCGACCGCCTCGCCCTTGCGCAGCTTGGCCACGACCTGCGGGAGCCGCTCCTGGGCGACCTCCAGCGCGGCCAGCCTGAGCGTGCCCAGCTCCTTGGACAGCCGGTTGCCCATCCGCAGAGAGAACCCGATCGACAGGATCATCAGCAGGAAACACGTCCCGGCCAGCAGCAACGCCCGCTGGAGCACCGAGTCGGCGACGGGCTCGGCCCGCTCGGACAGGATGGTGCTCGCCCGCAGCTGGGCCGTCTCGAAGGACTTGGCCAGCCTGTCGGTGGTGTCCAGCCAGCCGTGCGGCGTGCGGCCTGCGATGATCTGGTCCTCCATCAGCCGCATCCGCTGGTAGGAGGGCGAGGTGATCAGCGAGACCTGGGTGTCGCGCAGGCTCGGGTCGAGCTCGGCGAGTGCCTGGTCGACGAGGAAGCGCCGGTTGCCGACGAGCTGGGTGAACAGCCTGCGCTCGGCGGCTGTGGTGGGCGCGACCGCGAGGGCCTGCTCCCTGGTCAGCAGCTCCTTGGCGTAGCCCAGGTCCACCACGATCCGCGACTGCTCGTAGATCGGGATGTCGTCGATCAGCGCGACGTTCCTGTGCAGGCCGAACAGCGAGTCGGTGATCCCGTTGTAGACCTCGATCGTGTGCAGGCGGTCGGACAGGTCCGCGTCGACCTCGGCTCTGATCGCCTCAAGCCGGTTGAGCTGCGTGAGGACGCTGTCGACCTGCGTGCGGATCGTCTCGGAGGTGTCGCGGGACCGGCTGGAGAGCTGCCTGAACATCTCCCTGGCCTCGTCGGTGCGGGTGCGCTGGGTCGTGGTGGCCGTCTTTTCGGCCGTGCTCTCGACGCGCAACCGCTTGACCGTGATGAGCCGCTCCTGCTGGATCTCCGTGATGAGCTGGTAGGCGGGGAGTCTCAGGTTCGTCCAGAGTGTCTTGTACGCTCTCAGCTGCAGACTCTCACTCGCGGTGACAGCGGTGATGACTCCCCAGAGCACCACCATCGAAGCGAGCGGCACCAGCAACAAGCCGATGATCTTCATACGGATCGTACGGCTGCGACCCATGGCACCTCATTCCGGTCGGTCCCTTGCTGGCAACCCCGGACGGGACAGGCACTGAGGATAGCAATTCGATCTCCAATTTTCCCAATTTTTCGGGACTTTTGGACACTAGATCGTCGTCTTGGATAGGTTGCGGGCTACACCGGTCACAAAGGGAGATGCGTTGCGCCGTCGTCTTGCAGCGGCCGTCGCGCTGATCCTCTCCGTCGCGGCGTGCGCGACCCCCGCAGAAGTCCGGCAGGCGCAGCCAGGAGACGCCGCGTTCGTCTACGCGCAGAACCTGGACGTGGTCACCGACTGGGACCCGAGCACCTCGTACTCCAACGAGATCATCGCCATGCAGAACATCTACGAGACGCTCACCTTCTGGAACCCCGTCTCCAAGAAGACCGGCCCCCGCCTGGCCACGTCCTGGCGCTCCTCCGCCGACGGCAAGTCCTGGACGTTCACCCTCCGCCCCGGGGTGACCTTCCACACCGGCAGGCCCCTCGACGCGGCGGCGGTGAAGGCCTCGATCGAGCGCACGATCAAGTCCAAGGCCGGGGCCTCCTACATCTGGGACGCCGTGTCGGGCATCAGGGCGGACGACCCCGCCACCGTCACGTTCACGCTCAAGTACCCGGTGCCACTCGACGCCGTCGCCTCGTCCTCGTACGCCGCCTACATCTACGACACCCAGGCGGCCCCCGACCTCCGCGCCTGGTTCCAGGCCGGCAGGGACGCCGGCTCCGGCCCGTACACGATCTCCTCCTGGAGCAAGGGCGAGGAGGACGAGCTCGCGCTCAAGGCGTACGACGGCTACTGGGGCGGCTGGGCGCAGCCGCACTACCGCACGGTCAGGTTCCAGGTGCTGCCCGACACCAACAAGGCGTGGCGGCTGCTGCTGCGCGGCCAGGTCAGCTTCGTGCAGCGGCTCAACCCGCGCCTGTTCGCCAGGGCGGCGGTCACGCCCGGCGTGCGCACCTCGGACCGCCCGTCGTTCCAGACCATGATGGCGCTGTTCAACACCGCCTCGGGCCCGATGGCCGACGTGCGGGTGCGCAAGGCCGTGCAGAAGGCCATCGACTACCAGGGCGTCATCAGGGCGCTCAGCGGCGCCGCCTCACCGGCCAGCGGCGTCGTCCCCGAAGGGCTGCTGGGCCACCAGCCCGGCCTCGTCCCGCGCCAGGACCTGCCGGGCGCGGCGCAGCTGCTCCGGCGGGCCGGCTACGGACCGGGAGGCAGGCAGCTGACCCTGACCCTCACCTACGCCCAGGGCGACAACGACCAGCGGGTGCTCGTCACCAGGCTGGCGGCGGCGCTCAGGACGCTCAACGTCAGGCTGGACGCCAGGGCGATGCTCTGGAACGCGCAGTGGGCGCAGGGCAAGAGGCGCGGCCAGGACATCTTCGTCATGTACTGGTGGCCCGAGTACGCCGACGGCTACTCATGGTTCGGGAACGTCTTCCACAGCGAGAACCCGCCCGCGTTCAACCTCAGCTACCTGAAGGACCCGGCCACCGACAGCCTGCTCGACAAGCTGCCCGAGCTCACCGTGACCGACACGAACGCCGCACAACGCGCGTTCGCCCAGGCCACGACCCGGGTGCTGGACCAGAAGGCCGCCGTCGCGATCCCGTGGGTGGTCAACTACCAGCGGGCCTACCAGGGCGGCATCCAGGGCTACGACGACAACCCCGCCTACCCCGACGTGGTGTTCGCCTACGAGCTGCGGCCCTCGGGCTGACCCTCGACCCGGCTGCGCAGCCGGGCCCTGATCTCCTCCGGCGTGTACGCGCGGCGCCGCCGCTCCGCCCGCGCGATCGCCACCCCGGTCGCCGCGACGCCCGCGACCCCTGCCAGCCCGAGTATCTTCCACCAGCGCATATGCCTAGGCTAGCCATGTGCTGACTCTCGACGAGGCCGTGAACCTCACGCGCACCGGCGATCTGTGGGTCTTCCGCGGCCGGTCCGTGCCCGATCGCGCCATCCAGACCATGACGAACAGCCCCGTCAACCACGTCGGCATGGCCCTCGTGATCGAGGACCTGCCGCCGATGATGTGGCACGCCGAGCTGGGCAGGTCGCTGCTCGACCTGTGGTCGGGCACGCACCACCGCGGGGTGCAGCTGCACGACCTGCGCGACGCCGTCACCGTCTGGGCCGACCGCTACGGCCAGCGCGCCTGGCTGCGCCAGCTGGAACCGCAGGCCACGACCGAGATGGAGGACGCCGCCCTGCGCACCGTGGCCCGCCTCGACGGCACCCCGTTCCCGAGCACCGCCCGGCTGGCGGGTCGCTGGGCGCGAGGCCGCGTCCCGCGCCTTCGCGGTCGTTCCTCCGGTCGTTCCTCCGGTCGGGCCCCCGATCGGGCGCCCGACCGGGCGCTGGAGAGCGCCTACTGCGCCGAGGTCGTCGCCGTCACCTACGAGGAGATGGGGCTGCTGCCGGCCGGGCGGCGCCCCAACTGGTACGACCCCGGCAGGTTCTGGAGCGGCGACGAGCTCGGCCTGCTCGGCGACCACAGGCTGGGCAACGAGATCACGGTGGGCGTCGAGCGGCGTGGCCAGGCGGCCCGGTAGGAACATCGGACGATAACGCGTGGTATCCGCCCTGATGAGGGCAGGACCACGGTATGGACGGCGGCAGGCCCCGACTGGTGACGTTGTTCCTCTGCGGCGACGTCATGCTCGGCCGTGGCGTCGACCAGATCCTCCCGCACCCCGGCGACCCGTCCCTCCGGGAGCCGTACGTCTTCGACGCCGGTGACTACGTCCGTCTCGCCGAGGCCGAGAACGGCCCGATCCCGCGGCCGGTGGACTTCGACTGGCCGTGGGGGGACTCCCTGGCGGTGCTGGAGGAGGCCGCCCCCGACGTCCGGGTGATCAACCTGGAGACGAGCGTCACGCGAAGCGACGACTTCTCCCCGGGCAAGGGCATGCACTACCGGATGAACCCGGCGAACCTTCCCTGCCTGGTCGCGGGACGTCCCGACGTCTGCGTGCTGGCGAACAACCACGTGCTGGACTTCGGCCGCCGAGGGCTGGCCGAGACGCTGGACGTTCTGGCCGGGGCCGGGCTCCGGCAGGTGGGCGCCGGGCGGGACGCGGGGGAGGCGTGGCACCCGCTCGCCGTCCCGGTGGAGGGCGGCCGGGTCCTGGTCTTCTCGGTCGGGATGCCGTCCAGCGGAGTCCCGGCGGACTGGGCGGCCACGCCCGACCGGTCCGGCGTCTGCTTCGTGCCCGAGCCCTCCGTCGCCGCGGCGTCCGAGATCGTCGGCCGCGTGCGAGCCGCGAAGCGCCCCGGCGACCTCGCGGTCGTCTCCGTCCACTGGGGCTCCAACTGGGGCTACGACGTCTCACGAGCGCAGCGGCGCTTCGCGCACCAGCTGATCGACGGCGGAGTCGACGTGGTGCACGGGCACTCCTCGCACCATCCGCGGCCCGTCGAGGTGTACCGCGGCAAGCTCGTCCTGTACGGCTGCGGCGACCTCATCGACGACTACGAGGGCATCCACGGCTACGAGCGCTTCCGGGACGACCTGCGGCTGCTGTACCTCGCCTCGCTCGAACCGGAGTCGGGGGAGCTGGCCGAGCTGCGGATGGCGCCGATGCGGGCCTGGCGGATGCGCCTTCGCCGCGCCCGCGCCGACGACTCCCGGTGGCTCCAGGACGTACTCGACCGGGTCAGCCGCCGGTTCGGGGTCCGCTGCGACCTCGGGCCGGACGGCATGCTGGCCCTGCGGTCGCCGTGAGCGCCTCGCCCGGCGACCTGGTCCGGGCCGTCCGCGCGGCGGGCGTCCGCGACCCGCGGGTGCTCCGGGCCATCGAGGCGACGCCGCGCGCGGGCTTCGTCCCGGAGGAGCAGGTCGCGGACGCCTACGAGGACGAGCCCATCCCGATCGGGCACCAGCAGGTCACCACGCAGCCGTCGCTGTCGGCGAGGGTCATCGAAGGGCTCGCCCTCGCCGGGGACGAGCGCGTGCTGGAGGTCGGCACCGGGCTCGGCTTCCAGACCGCGCTCCTCGCCCGCCTGGCGGCCGAGGTGGTGACCATCGACAGGTGGCCGGACCTCGTCCGGCAGGCACGGCGCAGTCTCGCCAGGGAGGGCATCGGCAACGTCGTGCTGCTCGTCGGCGACGGCAGCCGCGGCGTGCCCGATCACGCCCCCTACGACGCCGTCGTGGTGTCGGCGGCCTTCCCCGAGGTGCCCCCGCCGCTGGCCGGGCAGCTGCGGCCCGGCGGCCGTCTCGTGCAGCCGATCGGGCCGGGCGGGCACGAGGAGGTCGTCCTGTTCGAGCGCACCGAGACCGGGCTGGAACGCCGGGAGGTGCTCACGCTCGCGAGGTACGTCCGGCTGTACGGGGAGTACGGCTTCACCCCCGGCTCTCCCTAGCCGACCTTGCCGACCTTGCCGAGCGGCGCGTCGGCGGCGGGCGCCGGTTTCGGCGAGAGGGCGGCCCGTCGCGTGAGCGGCAGCGTGGCGGCGACCAGCGCGGCCACCAGCGCGAAGCCCAGCGGGTAGCCGGTGTGCCCGGCCAGCAGGCCGAACCCCATCGCGCCGACGCCCATGCCCGCGTCGAAGGCGAGGTTCCACACCGCGCTGACCTGGCTCACCGCCCCGCGCTCGAACATCACCGCCAGTGTGGCGTTCTGCAGGACGCCGAACCCGGCCCCGAACAGCGCCATCCCGGCGACCACCGGCACCGGACCGTCCAGCCAGACCTGCAGCGCCATCCCCGCGGCGGCGGCCAGGACGCCGGGTGCCAGCAGCCTGGCGGAGCCGTGCCTGTCACCGAACTTGCCCGCCCACCAGCGGGCCAGCGGCGTGCCGAGCGACTGCGTCAGCAGCGCCACGGAGGCCAGCTCCGGCGAGCCCGCCAGCGGCAGGAACGTCACCAGCACCCCGACGGCCACCGTGACAGAGGCGAAGACCAGCGTCGGCGCCGTCAGTCCGCGCAGCCCCGCCCCGGCCTCGCCATGGCTGCTCGCGGGCCTGGTGGAAGGCAGTCCGATCGCCGCCACCAGCCCGACCAGGGGAACCAGACCGGCGACGAGGAACACCGGGGTGAACCCGAACGTCCCGGCCGACCACAGGCCCAGCGGCAGCCCGAGGATCGACGGGATGCCGACCGCGACCCCGTACAGGCCGAGCCCCTCGCCGCGCCGCTCGGCGGGCACCAGTTCGGCGGTCAGCGCCGTCCCGGTCACCACGATGACGCCGAGCCCGCCGCCGCGCAGCAGGCTCACGGCCGCGACCAGCGGCAGCGCCGGGGAGAGCGGCAGCGCCAGCGCGGGCAGGCCGAGCAGCACCAGGCCGAGCGCCATCACGGCCCGGTAGCCGAGGCGCGACAGTAACCACGGCACGGCCAGCTCCATCAGCACCGTGGACAGCATCATGGCGCCGGTCGACAGCCCCGCGCCGGACTCGCCCCCGCCGCCGGAGGCCACATAGAGCGGCACGGTGGAGAACAGCAGGTAGAAGCCGAGCATGCCGCTCAGGGAGACGGCCATCATCAACATCATCGAACGCGTCAGCATGCCCATCACCCTCGCAAGCCGCGAACCCCTGCACATCGGGCATGATGCGTAGCCGCATCTTCATAAGGTGTGCCGGACGGTGTGGAAGCGTGGGGGGCGTGAGCTGATGTTCGTCGGGCGCGAGGCCGAGCTGGCGGCGCTGGAGGCCGCTCTCGACGCCGCGCGGGCTCGGGCGCCCCGCGCCGTGCTGGTCGTGGGGGAGGCGGGGATCGGCAAGTCGAGGCTGGTGAGCGAGTTCACCGGACGGCTCGACGCGCTGGTCGCGCAGGGCGGGGCCGACCCGGGCGCGATGGCGTACGCGCCGTTCGTGCCCGTGCTGCGCCGCCTGGTGCGCCAGTACGGGACTGACCTGGTGCCCGACGGCGGGCGCAGGGGTCTGGCGCGGCTGCTCCCCGAACTCGGCGAGATCGACGAGGACGCCGACCTCGGGCAGGCCAGGCTGTTCGAGGAGGCGCTGCTGCTGATCGAGCGGTCGGCGGAGCGGCGTCCCCTGGTGATCGTCCTGGAGGACCTGCACTGGGCCGACCAGGCCACCCGCCACCTGCTCGCGTTCCTGCTGCGCAACCTGATGCGGCCGGGCGTCCTGGTGATCGCGACCTCCCGGGAGCCGCTGCGGCTTCCCGCGTCCGAGCTGCTCAGGGTGCCCCCGCTGGGCCGCGCCGAGGTGGCCGCGATGCTCGGACGCGCCGGGCAGGACGTCGAGCGGATCATGGCCCGCGCCGAGGGCAACCCGCTGTTCGTGGAGGCGCTGGCGGACGCCGGCACCAGCACGCCCGCCTCGCTGCGCGAACTCCTGCTGGCCGGGGCGGAACGGCTCGGCGGGGCCGGCCTCGACGTGCTCCGCGTCGCCGCCGTCGCCGGCCGCAGGATCCCGCACGAGACGCTGCGCGCGGTCGCCGGCCTCGACGACCTGGCGCTGGACGAGGCGCTGCGGCCGATCGTGAAGGCCCGCCTCCTGCTCGTCGACGGCGACGGCTACGTCTTCAGGCACGCCCTCATCAGGGAGGCCGTCTACGACGACCTGCTGCCCGGCGAGCGCATCAGGCTGCACGCCCGCTGCGCCGAGGCCCAGCCCCACCTGGCCGCCGACCACTGGTATGCGGCGGGCGACAGGCGCCGCGCCTTCCAGGCGGCCTGGCAGGCCCGCCGCTGGGACCGGGTGCTCGAACTCTGGGACGAGTCCCTGCAACCCGGCATGGACCACGCGCGGGTCCTCGAACTGGCCGCCAGGGACGCCATGCACGCCGGTGACGCCGAGCGGGCCGAGGAACTGGCGAGCCGGGCCCTCGACGAGGTGGCGGACGATCCGCCGCGCGCCGCGCACCTGCTGGAGCTGCGGGTCGGCATCCGCGACCTGCTCGGCGAGGAGGGGCTGGACGACCTGCGCCTGGCCGTCCGGCTCGCACCGCGTACGGCCAGGCTGATCGGCGCCCTCGCCAACACGCTGCACTGGAACGGCCAGGACGACGAGGCCCGCGCGCACGCCGAGGAGGCGCTGGCGCTCGGCGACACCAGGTCCCTGGTCACGCTGGCCGCGATCACCGGGCTCCGGGGCGACCTCGACTCCGCCACCGCGCTGTACGCCGAGGCGAGGGCGAAGGCGTCCGACGACGACACCGTCCTGGTCGCCTACGCCAGCGAGGCCGACGTGCTGGAGGCGGCGGGCGAGCACACCAGGGCGGAGGCGGTGGCCCGCAGGGGTGTCGCGCAGGCCAGGCGGGTCGGGATGGCCCGCTCGCGCGGCGCGCACATCGCCGCGAACCTCGCCGAGACGCTGACCTCGCTCGGCCGCTGGAAGGAGGCCCGCGAGGTCGTCGGCGCGGCGCTCGCACTCGACCCGCCGCCCATCCACCGCGCCTGGCTGCTGCTGGTCCTCGGCACGGTCGCGGTCTGGGACGGCTCCCTGGACGAAGCCGCCGAGGTCGCCCGCCAGGCGCGTCCGCTGATGCGGGGGCACCCGCGCGGGTTCGACTCCTGTCTCGAACCCGACCTGCTCGACGGCCGGTTGGCGCTCGCCCAGGGCGACCTGGAGCGGGCCGGACGGCTGGCCGACCACGTGCTGACGGCCCACGACCTCACGCTGAGCTGCCGCTACGCCTGGCCGTTGCTGGTCGTGGCCGCCCGCACGGGCCGCGTGCGCCGGGCCCCCACCGGGATCTCCACGTCCGGACGGCTGCAACAGGCGCACCGCGCCACGTTCGAGGCCGAGTGCGGAGGCTCG
>NZ_JBEXUP010000111.1:0-28274 GCF_040614375.1 Nonomuraea sp. NPDC005983 | reverse complement strand
CCGCCTCGCGCCCGGCGACCAGCCAGACGCCCGCCTCGGGCTCCCGCGCGGGGTGCTCGACCTGCCACTCGGCGTCGGGCTCGTAGACCTCGGCGTCGGCGAAGGACGGGGTCTGCACGGCGGGCGCGGGAGCGGACAGCGCGGGCAGCAGCGGGGTGTCGGGCAGCCGTTCCAGGATGGCCCGCCGGATGCGCGCGTCGAGCTCGCCCTTGCCCATGAGCGCGGGGACGAGGTCGAGCAGCTTCGGCGTGGCGGGCAACTCGCGGAGCAGCCGCACGTAGGCGTCGGCGACCCGCTCGACCAGGAAACCGGTCAGCGGCCCCTTCGCCACGTGCCGCCGGTCGGTCGCCATCGGGAAGGACGCGATGAGCAGCGCGGGCAGGTCGAGCGGCTCGTCACTCGGCGTCGGCGCGTGCACCACGGGCGGGACGGCCGAGGGCAGCGGCCCAGGCTCCGCCGGCTCGGCGGCGCCGGACGCCCCCGCCAGCGGGACTGCCCAGCGAACGGACCAGAACGGCCGGGCCCGCTCCTCCGTGGGACGGTCGGCGAAGAAGGCCGCCACCTGCTCGGCGGTGAACTCGCCCGACTCGGAGACGACGTGCCAGCCGTCGGCCACCACGGTGCGGGTCTCGCCGTCGAGGGTGATCTCGATGGCGGTCAGGGCGGGCATGCCGAGCAGCAGGGCCGGGCTGGTCTCCTCCAGCATGCGCCGGACCGCCGCCTCCGCCGCCTCGTCGCGCAGCGGCAGCCGCACCAGCGTGTCGAACCCGTCGGGCACGTCGAGCGGGTCGGCCGCGAACGGGAGACGCAACAGAGGGACGTGACCGGCCCGGTCGGCCAGCTCACCCGCCAGCGCCGGGATCGAGGCCACCACCTCGGACGTCTCCTCGCGCGACCACCGCGCCGCCCCGGCCCCCCGGGACCCGATCATCGGCGCGTCGCACACCGAGACCACCGCGGCGAAGCCGACGCCGAAACGGCCGGCCGCGCCCGCCTCGTCGCGCTTGCCGGAGACACGCAGCGTCGACAGACCCTCCACGCCCGTGGCGTCGAGCGGGGCGCCCGTGTTGGCCGCCGTCAGCTCGCCGTCACGCAACGTGAGCCTGAGCACCCCTGGCACGCCGGCGCGCAACGCCGCGTCGGCCGCGTTCTGCGCCAGTTCGACGATCAGCCGGTCTCGGTAGCCGCCGAGCGCGAAGTCCTCTTCGGCGTTGGCGTCCTCGCGGAACCTGGCGGGCGACGCCGCCCACGCGGCCAGCACCGCGGCGCGCATCCGGTCGGTGCCAAAGGTGTCGGTCATCGATCACGATCCTCGTTGTGGGTAGGGGTCACCGTAGGCTAGCGGCCCCGACCGACAGTCACGGCCCTCACGGACCGTCGCGGTCGAAACCCGCGCCCACGACGGGCACCACACTGTTACGACGCCGACCTAACGCCAGGCCCCTGCACCGGAACCGACAGCCCACGGCCGACGCCACACCCTCACCGCGCCGGCCGAAGCCGACGCCCACGGCCGACAGCGCGTCCGGAAACCCTGGTGTCAGGAGTGGCCGAGCTCCTCGCTGGCCGACTCGTCGACCGAGCCCGCCTCCTCCTCGATCAGGTCGAAGCCCAGGTCGTCGAGGATCGGGGTGGCCGCCTCCATCGGCGGCGGCATGACCGCGGCCTCGGAGTGCGCGCCGCACCCGTGGTCGGCGGCGACCACCCGGCCGTCGTCGGGCGCGTACTCATTCGTGCAGACCCCGAACGTCTGCCGGAGCTCACCCGCGAGCAGCCAGTAGAACCCACAGGTGGAACACTGCGCGGGAGCGGCGTGTGCGATCGGAGTATGCGGCCCGTGCTCGCCCGAGTGCCAGCGCCTGGCCGCCCGGTCCCTGCCGATGGCCGAGAGCACACGGGCCCGGCCCAGGCCATACTCGAAAACCATCTGGCGATCGGCGTCGTCGTCGGTCTCGGTGAAACCGGGCGCCAGCCGGTCGTCGTCCTCCGGCGTCGGCAGCAGGTCGCCGACGCCGAGGTCGCCGGGGCGCAGCCGCTCGCTCCATGGCAGCCATTCGGGGGCGAGCAGCGCACCCGAGCCAGGCAGCAGCACGGCCTCGCTGACCGTGACGTTCTTCGCCCGCGAGGCTCGCGTAACGGTGACGGCCCAGCGCCAGCCGCGATAGGCCCGGTCGAGGCAGGCGAAGTAGTGGGTGACGATCCGGTCACCCTCGCCCTCGTAACCCAGGTGCTCGCCGGGCTCGCCAGGGCGCGCCAGTTCCTCGGCGGCGGCGCGGGCCAACTCCACCGCGGCGACACAGGCCTGGTCGGGCGCGGAGACGCGGGTCCTGGTGCGGCTCATGAAACCGCCTCCGCCAAAAGGTGCTGTTCGCTCACACTTCATTCTCACCCATGGCGGGACCTGAAGATGCCCACATGCGGAGCTCCGCAGGCACATAGATCTCACGCTGCCGCCTCACCCATGGCAGCCCCCGAGGTCACACGCGTCCTGTCTGCGACGACAGGACCGAATGGCGCAGCAGTCCGATCACGACTCCAGGCTCACGATCATCACTAAATAACGCACACATCACGAATCACCTCCACGCCCTCAAGCGGCCCTTAAAACGCATAAATCCGGACTTGTCGCAACGCCCACGGCCGGTAGCAGAAAGCGCACGCACCCCGATCCGCCTCCTAGATCCCGAACGCGTCGGGTAAGACTGGTAGGCGTGGAGGGTGGCTGGCGGCACATGTCACGCCGCGTCGGGCACGGAGTCGCCGACGCCGGCCGTGCAACCGCGCGCGCCACTCGGGCGACCGCCAGTGGCGCCAAGCGCGCGAGCGTGGCCACCGCCAGGGGCGCGCGGAGCGTCGGCAGGGGTGCCCAGGGCGTCGGAAGGGCCACGCGCCGCCTCACCCACGCCAACGGCGCCGACCGCACCGGCCTCGGCCGCCTGATCGAGCTCACCGCCGGCCACAGCGCGGGCGACGCACTGGTCACGGTCGCGCTGGCGAGCACCGTCTTCTTCGGTGTCCCCGTCGGCGAGGCGCGCGGGCCCGTGGCGCTCTACCTGGTCATCACGATGCTGCCGTTCGCGCTGCTCGCACCGTTCGTCGGGCCGATCCTCGACCGGTTCAGGTCCGGACGCCGCTACGTGATGGCCGGCACCCTGTTCGGCCGCGGCCTGCTCTGCTTCGCGATGGCCGCCGCCGTGGGCCCCGGCGACCTGGTGACGCTGTTCGGCGGTGCGCTGGGCGTCCTGGTGCTGTCGAAGGCCTACAACGTGTCGCGTGCGGCGATCATGCCGAGCGTGCTGCCCGCCGACATCACCCTGGTATCGGCCAACGCGCGGGTGGCGCTGTTCTCGCTGGTGTCGGCGGGCGTGGTGGTGCCCGTCGGCGCGGGCCTGACCGCCTGGCTCGGCAGCGCCGTCACCCTGCGCGTCGCGATGGCGGTCTTCCTCCTGGTCGGCGTCGTCTCCCTGCGGCTGCCCCGGCACGTCGACTCACCCGACCTGGAGGACGTGGACGCCGAGGAAGGCAGGCCGCCGCGCTGGCGGACCCTGCTCAACGTGGGCCCCGCGGTGGCCGAGGCGGTCTGGGCGAACGTGGCCATCCGCCTGTTCTCCGGGTTCCTGCTGTTCTTCATGCTCTTCCTGGTGCAGGACAAGGGCGTCCCGTGGCTGTCGGAGCCCGCGCCGTTCTTCGACGTCCCGAAGACGATCGCGCTGCTGGCGGCGGCGGCCGGGCTGGGCGGCCTGCTGGGCGCGGCGGTCGCCAACTGGACGCGCAACCACGCGCCCCAGCTCATCGTGCTGCTCACACTGGCCGTGACCGGCGCGACCACGATCGCGACGGCCGTCTTCTTCGGCCTGTGGACCGCGGTCGCGCTCTCAGTGATCACCGCGTTCGCCCAGGAACTGGGCAAGCTCGCGCTCGACGCGATCGTCCAGCGCGAGATCGGCGAGGAGGTGCGCTCGTCCACGTTCGGCGTGGTCGAGGCGGTGCTGCAGCTCGCCTGGGTGTTCGGCGGGCTGGTCGGGCTGGTGCTGTCGCTGGCGGAGAACAGCCTGGCGGGGCTGGTCACGCTGGCCGTGGTGCTGACCGTCAGCCTGGGCTGGCTGGTCGTCAGGAGGAGGAAGCGCGTCCGCTCGGCGGACGCCAGAGTCCGCGCGAGCACGTACGACCAAGGCGAACCCGACGTGCCCGAGCAAACGGAGGCGGGCCCGTACGAGCCACCTCCACACGAGCCGCCCCCACCCGAACCGACCACACGCGAACCGACCCGGCACGAACCGAGCCCGTACGAGCGGACGGAGCCCGTCGTGCGCGAGCCGCGCTCGGACTCCCTAGACCCGACGAAACCGCTGACCAACCCGCACGGCTAGGCGTCGAGGTCGTCGGCGACGGCCCTGAGCACCTGCGCGATCTTCTTGGCGTGCGCCGCGTCCGGGTGCTTGCCCCGCTGGTAGGACGTCGAGACGTCGTCGAGCAGCTTGATCAGGTCCTCGACGATGACGACCATCTCGTCCGGCTTCTTCCGCTTGGCCTTGGGCTTCGTCTTGGCCAGCGTCGGCGGCTGGTCGAGGATCCGCACCGAGAGGGCCTGCTGGCCGCGCCGGCCCTCGGCCACGCCGAACTCCACCTTCTGGCCAGGCTTGAGCGGCCCGGCGCCGGCGGGCAGCGCGGAGGAATGCACGAAAACCTCACCACCGTCGTCGCGGGTGAGGAAGCCGAAACCCTTGTCGGCGTCGTACCACTTGACCTTGCCACTCGGCACAGGAGAGACCTCGTTCAAACAGTCGGAAAGGATGATGGACGTAGGTTATGCCCCGGAAGGCGGACAAGCGACCGGGTAATTTCCGGTCAATTATCGGACTTCATCGCGTCGGCGCCACTCGGCGAACCAGTCGGCGAATTCCGTCAGGTCCGTCAGCGCCACATCGGCTCCGTGCTCACGCAGCTCTCCTACCGTGTAGGGGCCTGTCGCGACCGTCACGCTGACGGCGTTTCCTGCCCGCGCCGCCTCGATGTCCGCGACGTGGTCACCAACATAGGCGGACGCACCGAAACGCGCGAGCGCCGAACCCTTCGCGGCGCCGAAAACCGAGCCGACGATCTCGTCAACAGCGAGCCCGAGGAGGTTGATCGTGCTGGTCGCGTCGCGCCGGTTCTTTCCGGTGACCACGATGATCTTGCCGCCCTGGGCCCGCACAGCCTCCACGGCCTCGTGCGCTCCCTCCATGGCGGTGTGCGCCGGCACGCCGTACTCGGGGTAGATCTGCCGGAACAGCTCCGCCGCCGCAGGGATCGCCTCCGGGGCCAGCCAGTTGGCCAGCTCGTGCTCCAGCGGCGGGCCGAGCCGGGCGGTGATCGCCTGGCTGTCGATGTCGATGCCGAGTCGCGCGGCCAGCTCGTCGTATACGGCCGCGATGCCTGATCGCGTGTCTGCCAATGTCATGTCCAGATCGAATCCCACCGATGTCACCACATGTGCAGGATGCCAAACGCCGACTCGCCCCGCGTAACGGGGCTTGTTGTGGGACTGTGGGAATGAGAAGAAAGGAATTACTTATCGCGAGGAGTGGTCATGACCGAGAGCCCGAAACCCCCGCAGGCCGCAGACCGCCTCGTCGCCACCTCCAGCCGGCCGCGTCCGCACCGTCCCGCGCGGCCGGCGCCCGCGCCGCCAGGGGTGCGGGTGTGGCAGCAGACGGTGGCCGTGCTGGTGTGGGCCGTCCGGGTGACCTCCAGGCTGGCGGCGCTGGTGCTCGTCCTCTACGCGCTGTTCAAGGTGTTCGGGGCCAACCAGGCGAACATCTGGTACCAGTTCGTCGAGTCGATGGCCGGGTCGCTCTCGCTCGGGCTGGCCAACCTGTTCGAGCTCGCCGACGCGCGGTGGACGACTCTGGTCGACTACGGGCTCGCCGCGCTCGTGTGGCTGGTCATCGGCTCGGTCGTAGCGGGTCTCATCCGGCGCGCGGCCCCGTGACGGCTACGCTCCTCACGGAGGTAACAGGACAGACATGACCAGATCGACGCGTGAGCGGATCATCGACGAGGCCTTGCGGCTGTTCGCCGAGCGCGGGTACGCCGCCACCTCGGTGGCCGAGATCGAGGCCGCCTCCGGGCTCTCCCCCGGCGCCGGCGGGCTCTACCGGCACTTCAAGTCCAAGTACGAGGTGCTCGCCGCCGCGATCAACGAGCACGCCGCCCGCACCCGCATCCAGGTCGCCGAGAGCCTGCACCAGCTCAGCGGCATGGAGTCCTCCACCGCTCTGGAGGAGCGGCTGTCGCACCTGTGCCGGGCCGGGCTGGCCAAGGTGCGCGAGGAGTCGGAGCTGACCAGGGTGTTCTTCCGCGACCTCAGCCAGTTCCCCGAGCTGGTCACGGTGGTACGCGAGGGGCTGCTGCAGCCCATGTTCGACGCCATCACGACCTGGTTCCGCGCGCAGCCGGAGTACAGCGACGCCGAGCTCGACTGGACGGGCATCGCCGCCGTGCTCGGCGGTTCCGTGGTGCACTACCGGCTGTTCCAGGAGACCGTGGGCGAGTCGCCGGGCCACGCGGAGAAGGACCAGTTCGTCGAGGCGTGGGTACGGCTGGCCGTCGGCCTGCTGCCCAACCCCGCTCCGGTCAGGTGACGTCGAGCAGGCGGTAGGCCAGCCAGACCACGCCCAGACCGGTCCCGATCATGAACATCACGCCACTGACGTCGAAGAACTCGACGAAGAAGGCCTGTAACCCGGGCTGACCGCCCACGCGCAGGCCGCCGACGAGCACTCCGCCCACCACGTAGCCGAGGATCGGCGCGCCGACCCCGAGCAGCCGGACACGCAGCGGCCAGCTGTCGCTCGACAGCACCAGCACCCCGCCCAGCGCCCAGACCAGGACGGGCACCTGGAAGATCGCCACGGGCGCCAGGTCGAACGGCACCAGCAGCGCCGCCGCCACCAGGATCACCAGCGCGGCGGTCTCGCGCGGGTACTCCTTGACGATGGTCCTGGCGTCCCGCCCCTCGGTGGCCATCGGGTTGGCGCCGGCCATGACGGCCCTACGCAGCCCCGCGAACGGCAGCCCGTGGGACGTCCTGCCCGGCGGGCGCTCCCGCAGCGCGTCCGGAGGCGTGACCACGTCGTCGACGATGGTGGGAGACGACACGCCCGGGGCGGTCGCGGGGGGCTCCGCCAGCCTGCGGGCCTCGCTCCGGGCCAGCGCCGCCGGATCGCCGAGCCTGGCGAGCACCTTGGCCACCTGGCGGGCGTCCTGACTGCCCGCCCGCTCGGCCTCGATCCTGGTGCGCAGCCGCGTGGCGAAGTCGAGCCGCTGGTCAGGACGGAGAACACCGTGAGCCGCGTCAGCCGCTCTGCTGACGTAGTTCAGGATGAGCTGGTCCGCTCGCTCGATCACGTGAGCCATGCTGCCCCAATCAGGAGGGACATACCATGGCAACGATGGAGTTCACGGAGTGGATCAGGGGGCGCACCGACGAGCAGCTTCGGGCGCTCGTCTCCGCGCGTCCAGAACTGGTCACTCCGGTGCCCGCCCATCTGGAGGGCCTGGCCTCGCGTGCGGCCAGCCCGTCGGCGATCGCCCGCGTTCTCGACCGGCTCGACCGCTTCACGCTCGCCGTCCTGGAGACGCTGGCCGTCCTGGAGACGGTGCCCGTCCTGGAGCCGCTCGAGGTGGCCGGCGCGCGCGGGGAGGCCGTGGCGAAGGCGGCGCTCGGGGAGGTCGTCGGCCGGGCGCTGGCGTCCGGTGAGGTCGAGCCCGCGCTCTCCACCGCGCTTCACCGGCTGCACGAGCTGGCTCTCGTCTTCGGCCCCGACGAGGCGCTGCGCCTGGCTCCAGGAGTCCGCAAGGCGCTGGACGATCCGGCGGGGCTCGGCCCGCCCGCCGTGGAGGCGTTCAGGCACCACCCGCCCGAGCAGCTCGACGAGCTGGCCGACGACATCGCGCCCGGCACCGCGGGAACCGGCAAGGAGCGCCTGGCGGCGGCCCTGTCCGAGCCCGGCGAGCTGGTCGGGCAGGTCTCGCCCGAGGCCAGGGCGGCGCTGGACCAGCTCGCGTGGGGTCCGCCGGCCGGCCGGGTGCCCAACGCCAGGCGCGAGGTCCGCATCGGGTCCGCCCGCTCGCCCATCGAGCAGTTGCTGGCACGCGGCCTGCTGGCCGCCACGGGCGAGGAGAGCGTGACGCTGCCGCGGGAGGTGGGCGTTCATCTGCGCGGCGGGCGCGTCCACCGTGATCTGGGTCCTGTCCCGCCCGCCCTGGAGGGGTCCGCACGCGACCAGCAGCTCGCCGACCGCACGGCTGCCGGGCAGGCGTTCATGTTCGTCAGGGCCGTCGAGGAGCTGTGCGAACGGTGGAGCGTCGATCCGCCGGGCGTGCTGCGCACCGGCGGTCTGGGCGTCCGCGACATGAAGCGCACGGCGTCCGAGCTGGACCTGCCCGAGTGGGCCGCCTCGCTGGTCGTGGAGGTCGCGCACGCGGCCGGGCTGCTCGCGTCGGGTGGCAACGTCGACGGTGAGTGGCTGCCCACCAGCGGATACGACCTGTGGCGGGTCAGGCCGACGGAGGAGCAGTGGGTGGCTCTCGCGACCACCTGGCTGCACATGGACCGCGTGCCGGGGCTGGTCGGCGAGCGCGACGACCGCGACCGCCCGCTGAACGCGCTCCACCCGGACCTGCGCCGGTCGTCCGCGCCCTCGGTGCGGTCGGCGGTGCTGGGCGTGCTCGCCTCGGCTCCCGGCCTGGCGCCGACCCGCGACTCCGTGCTCGACCGGCTGGCTTGGGAGCAGCCGCGCCGCCGGGGCCCGCGGCGCGAGCAGCTCACGGAGTTCGCGCTGCGCGAGGCCGAGCAGCTGGGCGTCACCGGGCTGGGCGTGCTGTCGGGGCACGGGCGCGCGCTGCTGGCGGGCGAGGGCGCCGCTGCGGCCCTGGCGCCGCTGCTGCCCGAACCGGTCGACCACGTGCTCCTCCAGGCCGACCTCACGGCCGTCGCGCCCGGCCCGCTCACCAGCGAGCTGAACCGCTGGATGACGCTCGCCGCCGACGTCGAGTCCAAGGGCGGCGCGACCGTCTACCGCTTCGGCGAGAGCTCGATCCGCCGTGCACTGGACGCGGGCCAGGGCGCCGAGGAGTTGCTGGCCATGCTGCAGCGGCATTCGGCGACGCCGGTGCCGCAGGCGCTGTCGTACCTGGTGGCCGACGTGGCTCGCCGCCACGGGCGCATCAGGGTGGGCACGGCCAGCGCCTACGTCCGCTGCGACGACCCCGCGCTGCTCGACCAGATCACCGCCGACCGCCGTTCGGCCGCGCTGCGCCTGCGCCGGCTCGCGCCGACCGTGATCGCCTCGCGCTCGTCGCGGGCCGCGCTGGTCGACTCGCTGCGCGCGATGGGCTACGCCCCGGTGGCCGAGTCGCTCGACGGGGACGTGATCATCTCCCAGCTCGACAGCCGGCGGGCCGAGGGGCTGCCCGCGGCCCGTGTCACCGCCTCCCCGAACGGCGGCCTCGACCCGGAGGTCACGGTGGCGGCCGTCCGGGCGCTACGTGCGGGCGACGCCGCGCATCTGGCGCGGCGCGAGCCGGTCGAGGCGCCGAACGGGCAGGTCCCGCGCGGCGCGGCGACCGCCACGATCTCGACGCTCCAGGACGCGATCAGACAGGGTGTCCGGGTGTGGATCGGCTATCTCGACTCCCAGGGCAACGCCACCTCGCGCATCCTGGAACCGGCCCGGATGGAGGGCGGCTACCTGACGGCCTACGACGAGACCAGAGCCGCCGTCCACCGCTTCGCCCTGCACCGCATCACCGGCGTCGCCGGGGTCTGACCCGGGGCGCGTTACCAGGCGCCGCCGCGCAGGACCGCCTGGCGGGCGTCCACCGGCCCGTAGAGATTGGTCATGATCGGTGCCGGGCGGGATTCAGCTGACCTGACCACAAAGGCCAGATCGTGGCTCGGCGTCCACACCCAGACGTTGCCGAAGAATTCCTTCTCTCGAATCCGAATATTGACGAATTCCTTTGGACTGGTGTGTCCCTGAGCCGCCACCACGTCGGCGTGGACGCCGTCGGTAAGAAACAGAACCAGATGAGCGTCCTTGTTCGCGCGGAAGATCCGCCGCGGCGCGTCCGCGCCGATCAGCCGGTCCACCTCCGCGGCGTCGCGCCCCACGGCCATCCGCAGCTGCGTCCGCCCCTCGACGGGAAGCGACGCGTTGTGCGAGGTCAGAGCCGCGTCGAGGTGCCGGACGTAGTCGTCGACCACCAGCCGCTCCGGCTCGGTCGCGGGCACACGGGCCAGTTCTCTGCCGCCTTCTTGCCACTTCGACCAGGTGTCTCTCCTCAGCCCAGCCGCCCCGGCCGCCTCCTCCTGGATTCTCTGGAGGGCTTCGTCCCTCCTGCCGATGCCTGTATCGCTCAATACGAGCAGCGCCCGCTCGTATTCACTCATGTCAACCATATTTCCTATCGATCTTGTTCGAAGTAACCGAACACGACGGCTGTCGAGTATGCAAGGTGAAAGAGCTTCGGATCGGCTGATCGATACACGATCGCGTCCAGCGGCCCGGCAAATGACCCGAAAGTCATAGCCTGCCCACCGATGTCGTCCTCCCGTGTGACTAGTCCCGAGGCTTGACGGGGCGGCGTTGATCACATCAGGTTGGGCTTGTGACCGAGCAATCACTGGGCCGGTTGGCCGAGGAGTCGTGGAACAGGTTCGAGGACTTCGACTCGGTGTTCTACGAGGGGGTCTGGCACCGCAGCCATCAGCAGGCCGCGCGGGCGCGCAGGGTGTGCGGCGGGTTCGCGGACGCGGGGGTGCGGCCCGGCGATCGGGTCGTGGTGATGATGGCGACCTCCCCCGAGGTCCCGCTGATCTACCAGGCGCTGTGGGCGGCCGGGGCGGTGGTGACCCCGGTGGTGTTCCTGGTGGGGGCCGGGGAACTGCGGCACATCCTCCTCGACAGCGGTGCGGTCGCGATCGTGACGTCCCCCGAGCTCGTGGAGACGGTCGAGGCGGCGGGTGTTGAAATCCGCGTATTTGTGGAAACGTCCAAGCTGGAGCAGGCCGACGAGCGCGGGCCGGTGCCGAGGGACCCCACGGACCTGGCGGCTCTGATGTACACGGGCGGCACCACCGGCACGGCCAAAGGGGTCATGCTGAGCCACCGCGGGCTCTGGCACGTCGCCAAGGACGCCTACGAGCTGTCACATCAGGAGGGCGTCGACCGCGCGATCGTGCCGGTGCCGCTCTCCCACGCCTACGGGCTCATCATCACGGTCGCCGGGATGCACGCCCGGGAGCCGCGGCAGGCCGTCCTGATGCGGTGGTTCGACCCCAAGGCGTTCCTCGCGCTGGCCGCCGAACAGCGCGTGCAGTACGGCGCCGTCGTCCCGTCCATGCTGCGGATGCTCCTGGACGAGCCGCTCG
This sequence comes from Nonomuraea sp. NPDC005983, assembly GCF_040614375.1. Lineage (NCBI taxonomy): Bacteria > Bacillati > Actinomycetota > Actinomycetes > Streptosporangiales > Streptosporangiaceae > Nonomuraea > Nonomuraea sp. NPDC005983. Next base: position 16,855 of record NZ_JBEXUP010000111.1, on the reverse strand, counting down.
ACGCCCACCCACTGCCCGATCTGGCCTTCCTCACCTGTGGAGCGGCGCCGCTCGGCAGGGAGCTGCTGGAGGAGTTCGAGCGCCGGATGCCGGGCGTGCAGGTCCTGGAGGGCTACGGCCTGACCGAGACCAGCGCCGTCACCACCTTCAACCCGCCCGGCAGGCGCAGGATCGGCAGCGTCGGCCTGCCGCTGTCGGGCTACCGGATCACGATCCGCGACTCGTCCGGCGAGCCCGTCGAGGCCGGGGACGTGGGCGAGATCTGCGTGTCGGGCGAGTCCCTGATGCTCGGCTACTGGGGCGAGCTCGCCCCCGACCCGGAGGGCACCGCGCTGGTCGACGGCGAGCTGCGCACCGGCGACATCGGCTGCGTGGACGACGACGGCTACCTCTACGTCGTGGACAGGAAGAAGGACCTGATCATCCGCGGCGGGTTCAACGTGTTCCCCCGCGACGTCGAGGACGCGCTCAACCGGCATCCCGACGTGGCCGCCTCCTGCGTCGTGGGCCGCCCCGATCCGCGCGTCGGGGAGGAGGTCGTGGCGTTCGTCCAGCTCAGGCCGGGTGGCACGGCGACCGCCGAGGAGCTGATCGACTGGGCCCGCGACCGGGTGGGCAGGGTTCGGTACCCGCGCGAGGTGAGGTTCGCCGACTCGATCCCGGTCACCAGCGTCCTCAAGCTCGACCGCAAGATCCTGCGCGCCAGGCTCTGCGAGTAGCCGCCGGGTTGCCGCGCGGGCAAGGCCCCTGCCGATAATCTGCCCGGTTCAGCCAAGCGGGCTCGCCAGCGGGGCCGTTCCGCCATGCTGGTCCGTGGCAAGAACCCCAGCCACGTGGGCGTTCGTGATAAATGTTGACGAACCTGGTGAACGAACTAGGAGGTGACGTGAGCCAGGAACCCCCGTCCGACGGCGACTACCCCTACCAGCCCTATGGCACGCCGTACGGCCAGCACCCTCCGCCGCAGTACGGCTACGGCCATCCGCCGCCTCCCCACGCCGACGGGCCGAGGGCGAAGGCGATCGTCGCGCTCGTGCTCAACGCCGTCGCGATCCCCTCGTGCTGCAACATCCTGGCCATCCCGGGCGCCGTCCTCGCGGGCTTAGCCCTGAGCCGGGTGAGCACCCGCCCGGAGAGCGCGCGCAGCCTGCTCGTCTGGAGCTGGGTCCTGTTCGGGCTGGGCTTCGTGCTGACGATCGGCACCTTCGTCTTTCTCGGGGTGAACGGCTACCTGGACGACGAATCCAGCAGCTGACCGCCTGTCCGGGGACTGTTCTCGCCGTCGTTTGTGTTGGATAAGGGTCAACCGTAGGAAGGGATGTCCGTGAACGACGGCCCGCTCATCGTCCAGTCCGACAAGACGCTGCTGCTAGAGGTCGAGCACGAGAAGGCCGACGAGTGCCGCAAGGCCATCGCGCCGTTCGCCGAGCTCGAGCGCGCGCCCGAACACGTCCACACCTACCGTGTCACGCCGCTGGCGCTGTGGAACGCGCGCGCCGCCGGGCACGACGCGGAGCAGGTCATCGACGCGCTGATCAACTACAGCCGTTACCCCGTCCCGCACGCGCTGCTCGTCGACGTCGCCGAGACCATGGCCAGGTACGGCCGGCTCAGGCTGGAGAAGGACCCCGCCCACGGGCTCGTCCTGACCTCGACCGACAGGGCGGTCCTGGAGGAGGTGCTGCGCTCCAGGAAGATCCAGCCGATGCTGGGCGACCGGCTCGGCGCCGACGCGGTCGCCGTCCATCCGAGCGACCGCGGCAACGTCAAGCAGGCGCTGCTCAAGCTGGGCTGGCCTGCCGAGGACCTCGCCGGGTACGTCGACGGCGAGCACCACCCGATCAAGCTCCAGCAGGACGGCTGGGCGCTGCGCCCCTACCAGCAGGAGGCGGCCGACGCCTTCTGGCACGGCGGCTCGGGCGTGGTCGTGCTGCCCTGCGGCGCGGGCAAGACCATCGTCGGCGCGGCCGCGATGGCGCACGCCCAGGCCACCACGCTGATCATGGTCACCAACACGGTCAGCGCCCACCAGTGGAAGCAGGAGCTGCTCAAGCGCACCTCGCTGACCGAGGACGAGATCGGCGAGTACTCCGGCACGAAGAAGGAGATCCGCCCGGTCACGATCGCCACCTACCAGGTGATGACGACCAGGCGGAAGGGCGTCTACAGCCACCTGGAGCTGTTCGACGCCCGCGACTGGGGCCTGATCGTCTACGACGAGGTGCACCTGCTGCCCGCGCCGATCTTCCGGATGACCGCCGACCTGCAGGCCCGCAGGCGCGTCGGGCTGACCGCGACGCTCGTGCGCGAGGACGGCCGTGAAGGGGACGTGTTCTCCCTGATCGGCCCCAAGCGCTACGACGCGCCGTGGAAGGAGATGGAGAACCAGGGCTGGATCGCCCCCGCCGACTGCGTCGAGGTGCGGGTCACGCTGACGGACGAGGAGCGGCTGGCCTACGCGATGGCCGAGAACGAGGAGCGCTACCGGTTCTGCGCCACGACCCCGTCCAAGACGCAGGTGACGGAGGCGCTGGTCCGGCAGCACCTGGGCGACCAGGTGCTGGTGATCGGCCAGTACATCGACCAGCTCGACGAGCTGGGCGAGCACCTGAACGCGCCGGTCATCAAGGGCGAGACCAGGGTGAAGGAGCGCGAGCGGCTCTACCAGGCCTTCCGCGACAAGGAGATCCAGGTCCTGGTGGTGTCGAAGGTGGCCAACTTCTCCATCGACCTGCCGGAGGCGGCGGTGGCCATCCAGGTGTCGGGGACGTTCGGGTCACGCCAGGAGGAGGCTCAGCGCCTCGGACGGGTGCTGCGTCCCAAGGCCGACGGCGGCGGCGCGCGCTTCTACACGGTGGTCAGCCGCGACACGGTGGACCAGGAGTTCGCGGCGCACCGCCAGCGGTTCCTGGCCGAGCAGGGATACGCCTACCAGATCATCGACGCCGACGACGTGCTGGGCGGGGTCTGAGGCTGAGGCCCGGCCGCTCTTCGGCGAGCGGCCAGGCATCGGCCATCTGTCACGTCCACGAAACTCCGCGGGTCGTCGACAATCGAACCACCCCCCTCACCTGCGCGCTAACAACCGCCGCATCCGAGACAGCCTGCGACATACCCCCATGATCCGGCAATCCCACCAGATATGCCCGAAATTTTCGCATTTGTCAGGGTGCTGTTATCTGGCGAGCAGGCCGCCCAGGAAGAGCACCCCTTCCGCGACGATCCACGCGGCCACGCTCACCCCCATGAGCCGGGTGAACACCACCTGATCGTTCCGGGAGGCCGGGATCAGCCAGGCACCGGCCGTGAAGCACGCCGCCAGCACAGCGAACCACGCCGACACGAACGACACCGACTCAAGCCGCTCCGAGCAGCCGACGACCGGCTCGTCGCCCGTGCAGAACGCCTCCAGCCCCCACCCCGCGAACACCGAAAGTCCCCAGAACGCCGCGAGCAGGAAGCTGGCGATGGTCGGAATGATCGGCGAGATACCGAACCGCACGCGCGCCACAGGCCCTTCCTACCCCGGCGAAATCCTTTGGAAGCCTGCCCGCGCCAGGTACTAAACTGGCGGATTCGCTACCTGTTACCACCTCCGATTCTCCGATGGGGAGGCACTTTCGCATGCCCGCACACCAACTGGCCCCCGACATACCCGCCGACGTGCTCGCGTCCGAGCAGGCCCACCTGGCAGAGTCCAGGGCCGCGCTCAAGGCCATGCGGACACACGCCGAGTCGCTCTCGGCCGACGCCGCCGGCGACTGGGTGTCGCAGCAGATCCTGCAGTCGCTGCTCGACCAGCGGGTGGCCGCCCTCGCCGACCACCCCGACACGCCGCTGTTCTTCGGCCGCCTCGACCGCTCGGCCGGCGACGACCTGCCCACCACGATCTACGTCGGACGCCGCCACGTCCACGACGGCAGCAGCCGCCCCCTGGTCATCGACTGGCGCGCGCCCGTGTCCCGGGCCTTCTACCAGGCCAGCCCCGCCGAGCCGATGGACATCGTGCGCCGCCGCCGCTTCGGTTACCACGGCGGCGCGCTGACCGCCTTCGAGGACGAGCCGCTGGCCGAGGGCGAGGAGATCAGCCCTTCGAAGATCCTCACTGAGGAGATCGAGCGCCCGCGCACCGGCCCGATGCGCGACATCGTCGCCACCATCCAGCCCGACCAGGACGAGATCGTCCGCTCCACGCTGTCGCAGACCGTGTGCGTCCAGGGGGCTCCCGGCACCGGGAAGACCGCGGTCGGCCTGCACCGGGCGGCCTACCTGCTGTTCACCCACCGCGAGCGGCTGGCGCGCTCCGGGGTGATGATCGTGGGGCCGAACAAGGCGTTCCTGTCGTACATCTCGTCCGTGCTGCCCGCGCTGGGCGAGGTCAAGGTCGACCAGACGACCGTCGCGGGGCTGCTCGGCGAGCACGCCTGGCCCGAGGAGCCGATGGTGTCGGCCGTGAAGGGCGACGCCCGGATGGCCGCGGTGCTGGAGCGGGCGCTCTGGCTGCACATCGTGAAGCCGGAGGAGGGCGTCGTTTACACCAAGGGCGCCTACCGGTTCCGGGTGGCCGACTACGAGGTGCGCGAGATCGTCGCCTCGCTGCGCGGCACCACCCGCTACGGCCCCGGGCGCGCGGCGCTGGCGCAGCGGCTGGCCCACCAGGTGCTGGTACGGATGGAGCAGCGCGGCGAGTCACCCGACGACCGGGTCCAGGACGCCGTGGCCAGGTCCAAGCCGGTCAAGCAGCTGGTCGATGCGGTCTGGCCCAAGCTCACTCCGGAGCAGGTCCTGTTCAGGCTCTTCTCGGACCCAGCATTCCTCGCTAAAGCCTGCAAGTCCGATTTTTCGCCTGAAGAGCAGGAAATGCTGCTGTGGCGGAAGCCGTTCCGGGGGCACAGGTCCGCGAAGTGGTCGGCGGCCGACGCGGCGCTGCTCGACGAGCTCGCCGACCTGATCGAACGCACGCCCTCGCTCGGCCACCTGGTCGTGGACGAGGCGCAGGACCTGTCGGAGATGCAGCTGCGCGCGCTCGGCCGGCGCTGCCGCAACGGCTCGGCGACCGTCCTCGGCGACCTCGCCCAGGGCACCACCCCGTGGTCGACCAGCTCCTGGGAGACCGTCCTCAAGCACCTGGGCCAGGCCGACGGCGAGGTCACCGAGCTGACGCTCGGCTTCCGCGTGCCGCGCGAGGTGCTCGACTACGCCGCCCAGCTGCTCCCGTCCATCGCCCCCGGCCTGGCGCCGCCGCGCTCCCTGCGTCCTGGTGTGGGCTCGCTGGCGGTGCGGCAGGGCGGCGCGGTCGCGGAGGCCGTCCGCGAGGCGCTGGAACGTGAGGGCTCGATCGGCGTCATCGTGCCCGACGCGATGGTGGCCGGAGTCTCCGCCGAGCTCGACGGCCTGGCCCACGCCGTGCTCGGCCCCGACTCCACCGAGGAGCACCGGCTGCTGGTCATCCCGGCGACGCTGGCCAAGGGTCTGGAGTACGACCACGTGATCGTGGTCGAGCCCGCCGACATCGTGGCGGCGGAGCCGCGCGGCCTGGCCAGGCTGTACGTGGTGCTCACGCGTGCGGTCACCTCGCTCACCGTCCTGCACCACAAGGCGCTGCCCGCCCAGCTGGTGGCCTGAGCGCTCCCGTGTGGCGGGCCGCCCGCCACACGGCACGCCCTATCACCAGGCCGGCTCCGGCGGGCCGACCGTCCCTAGGATGGTGGCTCGAGCTCTCTCACCCTAGGAGGACGCCGTGCCCGCACCGCTCCCGCACGAATACCTGCCGCCCGTTCCCGCGCTCGTGGTCGAGAGCGACGACATCACCGAGGGCGAGAGGCTGAGCGACCTCCACGTCTTCAACGACTGGGGGATGACCGGGCAGAACCTCTCGCCGCACCTGCGCTGGTCGGGCACCCCGGCCGAGACCCGGAGCTACGCCGTCACCTGCTACGACCCCGACGCCCCCACGGGCAGCGGGTTCTGGCACTGGGTGCTCTACGACCTCCCGGCCTCGGTCACGGAGCTGCCCACCGGCGCGGGCACCGGCCCCGACTTCAAGGGGCTCCCCCAGGGGGCGGCGCACGCGCGCAACGACTACGGCACCAAGGAGTTCGGCGGCGCCGCTCCCCCGCCGGGCGCCCCGCACCGGTACGTCTTCACCGTGCACGCGCTCGGCGTCGACACGCTGGGCGTCGGCAGCGACGCGAGCCCCGCCGTGGTGGGCTTCAACATCACCGCCAACACGCTCGCCCGCGGCCACATCGTCACCCACTTCGGCATCTGACACACCGCGGCCCGAACGGCAGACGCCCGGGGCGGGCACAAGAAAAGGGCGGCCCGAACGGGTCGCCCTGATCTCGTGTGAGGCGTGGACTCAGAAGTCCATGTCGCCGCCGCCCGGCATGGCCGGGGCCGCGGGAGTCTTCTCCGGCTTCTCAGCGATGACGGCCTCGGTGGTGAGGAAGAGCGCCGCGATGGAAGCGGCGTTCTGCAGCGCAGAGCGCGTCACCTTGGCCGGGTCGATGATGCCCGACTCGAACATGTTCACGTACTCACCCGAAGCGGCGTTGAGGCCCTCGCCCGGCGTGAGGTTGCGAACCCGCTCGACCACGACGCCACCCTCAAGGCCGGCGTTGACCGCGATCTGCTTGAGCGGCTCCTCCAGCGCCTTGCGGACGATCGCCGCACCAGTGGCCTCGTCACCCTGAAGCTCGAGCTTGTCGAACGCCTTCGCGCCCGCCTGCAGCAGCGCCACGCCACCACCGGGGACGATGCCCTCCTCGACGGCCGCCTTCGCGTTGCGCACGGCGTCCTCGATACGGTGCTTGCGCTCCTTCAGCTCGACCTCGGTGGCCGCACCGGCCTTGATGACGGCCACGCCGCCGGCCAGCTTCGCCAGACGCTCCTGGAGCTTCTCACGGTCGTAGTCGGAGTCGGTGCGCTCGATCTCCGCACGGATCTCGTTGACCCGGCCGGCGATCGCGTCGGGGTCACCGGCGCCGTCGACGATGGTGGTCTCGTCCTTGGTGACGACGACCTTGCGGGCGCGGCCGAGCAGGTCGAGGGTGGCGTTCTCGAGCTTGAGACCGACCTCCTCGGCGATGACCTGGCCACCGGCCAGGATCGCGATGTCGCCCAGCATCGCCTTGCGACGGTCACCGAAGCCCGGAGCCTTGACGGCCACCGAGCGGAACAGACCGCGGATCTTGTTGACGACCAGGGTGGCCAGGGCCTCGCCCTCGACGTCCTCGGCGATGATCAGGAGCGGCTTGCCCGACTGCACGACCTTGTCGAGCAGCGGCAGGAGGTCCTTGTTGGCCGAGACCTTCGAGTTGACGATCAGGATGTACGGGTCTTCGAGCACGGCCTCCATGCGGTCGGAGTCGGTGACGAAGTACATCGACGTCATGCCCTTGTCGAAGCGCATGCCCTCGGTGAGCTCGAGCTCGAGGCCGAAGGTGTTGCTCTCCTCGACGGTGATGACGCCTTCCTTGCCGACCTTGTCCATCGCCTCGGCGATGAGCGAGCCGATCTCGGGGTCGGCGGCGGAGATGGAGGCGGTGGAGGCGATCTGCTCCTTGGTCTCCACGTCCTTGGCCAGCTTGGAGAGCTCCTCGCTGACCCGCTCGACGGCCGACTCGATGCCCTTCTTCAGGGACATCGGGTTGGCGCCGGCGGCCACGTTACGCAGACCCTCACGTACCAGCGCCTGGGCGAGCACGGTGGCGGTGGTGGTGCCGTCGCCGGCGACGTCGTCGGTCTTCTTGGCGACTTCCTTGACCAGCTCAGCGCCGATCTTCTCCCAAGGGTCCTCGAGCTCGATCTCCTTGGCGATGGAGACACCGTCGTTGGTGATCGTGGGAGCGCCCCACTTCTTCTCCAGCACGACGTTGCGGCCCTTGGGGCCGAGGGTCACCTTGACGGCGTCAGCGAGCTGGTTCATACCGCGCTCGAGACCGCGCCGGGCGTCCTCGTCAAACGCGATCATCTTGGCTGCCATAAGGCTAGACCTCCCAGATGCAGGGTGGCTTGTTGTGGACCGAGCCGACGCCCGCGACGGCATATGGGCCCGCAACTCCGTTCGGCAGGCCCCATCGCCTCGATCCCGTTGTTGGCACTCTGCGGAAGAGAGTGCCAACGAACTGTTTAGCACTCTACCCCGCCGAGTGCAAGCGAACACCACTGCCGCCCAGGTCAGTCGGTACGGCGGGCCACATGGCCCGCCGTACCCAGAGGGGATGGCGAGACCGCACGAACTGCGCTGCCGTGCGGGCCGGCCACTGCGTACCAGCGCTTCAGACCGAGCGGACGGACTCCGCCTGCGGCCCCTTCTGGCCCTGCGTGATCTCGAACTCGACACGCTGTCCCTGTTCGAGAGAGCGGTACCCGTCCATCATGATCGCTGAGTAATGGACGAATACATCCTTACCACCGTCTACCGCGATGAAGCCGTAGCCCTTGTCCGCGTTGAACCACTTGACGGTGCCCTGCGCCACTTCTGACTCCTCTTACTGGGCTCGCAGATCGCGCCCATTCCATACGCGACCCGTAATCGCATGACTTATCGCTAAATCAGCCAGACGATCGCCCTCGACCATACCTGTGGCACGGCGTTTGGCAACAGAGTCAATCTACGAACCGCATATTTCGTCCAGAGGAGGGCTCGTTGAATTGAACGAGAAATGAAGAAGGCGCCCCGAGGGGCGCCCTTCTCCACCTGGACGGTCAGCCGCCGGCGACTGCTGGGATGATAGAGATCTGTGCGCCTTCAGGTGCCGGTGTGTCGAGCCCTTCGACAAAACGGACGTCCTCTTCGCCAACGTAAACGTTGACAAAACGACGAATCTTGCCCGAATCATCCAGAATTCGCGCTCCGATGCCGGGGTAGTCGGAGTCGAGCTTGGCAAGGACGTCACGAAGAGTCGCGCCCTCGCCACTCACTTCCGCGTTACCACCGGTGTAGGTGCGCAGGATGGTGGGAATCCGCACAGAAACGCTCATGGGTTTAACTCGCCTTTCCTGGTTGTCAGACAGCCGCGCGGAACGCGTCGAGAGAGGGCCGGATCACGGCGGTGGGTGTGGCGTCGGCGGCCACGGCGTCGAGCGTCTTGAGCCCGTCGCCGGTGTTCAGCACCACGGTCTCGGCCTCCGGGTCGAGCTGCCCGGCCTCGACGAGCTTCTTCAGCACGCCCACGGTGACCCCGCCGGCGGTCTCGGCGAAGATGCCCTCGGTCGAGGCCAGCAGCTTGATCGCGGCGACGATCTCGGCGTCGGTGACGTCCTCCACCGCCCCTCCGGTTCGGCGGGCGATGTCGAGCACGTACGGCCCGTCGGCGGGGTTGCCGATGGCCAGCGACTTGGCGATGGTGTCGGGCTTGACCGGCTGCACCACGTCGTGGCCCGCCTTGAACGCGGCCGAGACCGGCGAGCAGCCGAGCGCCTGGGCCCCGAAGACCTTGTAGGGGGTGTCCTCCACCAGGCCCAGCGCCACCAGCTCCTTGAAGCCCTTGTCGATCTTCGTGAGCTGGGAGCCCGAGGCGATCGGGATGACGATCTGCTCGGGCAGCCGCCAGCCGAGCTGCTCGGCGATCTCGTACGCCAGCGTCTTGGAGCCCTCGGCGTAGTACGGCCGCAGGTTGACGTTGACGAAGCCCCACTTGTCGCCCAGCGGGTCGCCGATCAGCTCGGAGCAGAACCGGTTGACCTCGTCGTAGGTGCCCTGGATGCCGACCAGCTTGCCGCCGAACACCCGGGCCATGGCGATCTTGGCCTGCTCCAGGTCGGCGGGGATGAACACGCAGGCGTCGAGCCCGGCCCGGGCCGCGGCGGCCGTGACCGCGCCCGCCAGGTTGCCGGTGGAGGAGCAGGAGAGGGTGTGGAAGCCGAAGTTGCGCGCCGCCTCGACGGCGATCGCGACGACCCGGTCCTTGAAGGAGTGGGTGGGGTTGCCCGAGTCGTCCTTGACGTACAGGGACTTGATGCCCAGCGCCCGCCCGAGGTTGCCGGCCTTGACCAGCTTCGTCCAGCCGGGGTTCATGTTCGGCTTGGACGCGACGTCGACGGGGACGGGGAGCAGCGAACGGTAGCGCCAGATGTTCGCGGGCCCGGACTCGATCTGCGCCCGGGTCACCTCACCGAAGGAGTAGGCCGCCTCAAGCGGCCCGAAACACTCCAGACAGGCGAAGCTGGGACCAAGGTCGTAGCGGGTGCCGCACTCGCGGCAGGAGAGAGCGACAGCAGGACCAAAGTCAAGCGACATGAAGCGAGGCCTTCCCTCATCTTCGCCTGCGGCCACCCTGACCGCAGACCGGAATTGGCACCCTGTCCCGGTCGGCCTCGCGGGTCGCGAGCCTTGAACCGGGAGGGTTGCCGGGGCTTCGCAGGGCCGGTCCCTCCACCCCTCTGGATGAGCAATATTCAGTTGTCGAAAGGGATGCTACCTGGCCACGCCCGCATCCCGGCCAGCTGTCTCAGAATGCGAGACAGTAGATCTCATCGATACTCCTCGCCGAGCACGCCCTGGACATACTTGCGCGCCTGGTGGATACGCGATTTGGCGGTGCCGAGCGGGATCTTGAGCTGCTCGGCGACCTCGTTGTAGTCGAGCTGCACGATGTCGCGCAGCACGAGCGCCTGCGCGAGGTCGGGCTTGTCGGCCTCCAGCGCCTCCATCGCGTCGAGCAGGTCGAGCCGCGACCCGGCGATCACGCTAACCCGCCGCACGTCCGGCTTCTGCAGGGGCAGCTCGTCGGAGCTCTGCTCCGCCGCCCTGCGCTTCAGCGACCGGTACGTGGTGCGCGCGCAGTTGGCGGTCACGATGTGCAGCCAGGTGCTGAACCTGGCACGCCCCTCGAACCGGCCGATGTTCCGCGCGACGGCGAGCAGGGTGTCCTGGGAGGCCTCCTCAGCATCCTGGTGGTAGGGCAGGATACGAGCGCAGTGTCGCAGCACGTCCGGTTCGATCCGCTTCAGGAGCTCGCCGAGCGCGCGATGATCTCCCGCAGCGGCGGAGCGGGCAAGTTCCTCGGTTAGCTCATCAAGCGCCATAGCTGGGATCCTAAGGTCGGAGGCAACTGAAATGAACAGCGTGCTGGTGGCTTCGAACAGAGGGCCGGTCTCGTTCACCGTCTCTGACGACGGCGTGCTGACCATGAAACGCGGTGGTGGCGGCCTGGTGTCGGGGCTCTCAGGGGTCGCCAAGGACTACGGCGTGCTCTGGGTCTGCGCGGCACTGTCCGACGGTGATCGCAGCGCCGTTCGTCAGTCGCCCAGCGGCCGGCTCGACCAGGCGGGCTACGACACCGGCGCGTTGCGGATGCTCGACATCCCCCCGGCCACGTTCCACCGCGCCTACAACGCGGTGGCCAACTCGACGCTCTGGTTCGTCAACCACCTGCTCTACGACATCCCCAACGCGCCGATTTTCGGCTCCAGGTTCCAGCGCGAGTGGGAGTCCTACCGCGACTACAACCGCGCTTTCGCGCTCGCGCTCGCCGAGGAGGCCGGCCACGGCGCCCGCGTGATGGTCCAGGACTACCACCTGACGCTGACCCCGGCGATGCTCCGCGCCGAGCGCCCCGACCTGCGCATCGCGCACTTCAGCCACACCCCGTGGGCGCCGCCCGAGTACTTCTCGCTGCTCCCCGACGCGGTCGCCCGCGAGGTCCTGGAGGGCATCCTGGCCGCCGACCACGCGGGCTTCCTCACCGAGCGCTGGGCCGCCGCGTTCATGGACTGCTGCGAGCGGCTGCTGGGCGCGCAGGTCGACCGCGCCGGCCGTACCGTCGCCCACGGGGGCCGGACCACCCGCGTCGGCGTGCACGCGCTCGGCGTCGACGGCGAGGCGCTGTGGGCGCGGGCCTGCGAGCCGGACGTCGAGTCGCACATGGCCGCGCTCAGGGACGAGGTCGGCGACCGCAAGCTGATCGTCCGCATCGACCGCACGGAGCTGTCCAAGAACATCGTGCGCGGCCTGCTCGCCTACCGCGAGTTCCTTGCCGCCCATCCCGAGTGGCACGGACGCGTCATCCACCTCGCCTTCGCCTACCCCAGCAGGCACGACCTGCCCGAGTACCGCGAGTACACCGCGTCGGTGCAGCGCTGCGCGCAGGAGATCGAGGACGAGTACGCCACCGAAGACTGGAACCCGCTGATCCTCAACGTCAACGACGACTACCCGCGCTCGCTGGCCGCCTACCGCCTGGCCGACGTGCTGCTGGTGAACCCGATCCGCGACGGCATGAACCTGGTGGCCAAGGAGGGCCCGGTCCTGTCGCCGCGCTGCGCGCTGGTGCTCTCGCGCGAGGCGGGCGCGGCGGCCGAGCTGGGCGCGCACGCGCTGGTCGTCAACCCGTACGACGTCATCGACACGGCGGGGGCCCTGCACCGGGCGCTGGTCATGCCGGAGGATGAGCGCAGGCGCCGTCGCGACAGCCTGGAGGCGGCGGCCACCGCGCTGCCGCCACAGAAATGGCTCTCGGCCCAGCTGGATGCCCTGAATTACGATTTCAGCTGACATCCACTTCAGGTGGCATCTACTTACAGGTGTCATCCACGCATATTCGATGGGGGCTGCCGGATGGCGACGGTCTCTGCACGCATCCGGCTCACCCGAGACCTGCCCACCTGGCTCGTCTACCTCCAGCTCGGCACGTTCGCCACGTTCCTGTACGGCCTGAGCGCCGCCCTGCCGCTCCTGCGCGACGACCTGCACGTGTCGAACGCGGTCGCCGGGTTACACGGCACCGCGATGGCCGCGGGCAACGTGCTGACCGGGCTCTCGCTGCCCGTCCTCACCAGGAGGTTCGGCAGGCGCGCCCTCGTCTGGGCCGGTCTGGCGGGCATGAGCGCGAGCGTCGTGCTCATCGTGCTCGTCCCCGCGGCGCCCGCCACCCTCCTCGGGTACGGGCTGGGCGGCGCCCTCGGCTCGATGGCGCTCTACAGCGCGTTGGCCGCGCTGAGCGAGCACCACGGCCCGGCCGGAGCCGCCGCGATCAGCGAGGCGAACGGGGTCGCCGTCGTCCTTGGGATCGGGGTGTCGTTCCTGCTCAGTGTGGCCGCGCAGAACGGGCTCGGCTGGCGGCCCGCGCTGCTGGTCACGCCCGTGCTCACGGCCGTGCTGGCCGCCGCCCTGGGCAGGGTCTGGGTCCCCGAACGCGACCGGAGCGCGGGCGGCCCGCACGAGAGCGGCGGGCGTCCGGGCTGGCGCTTCCACCTGGCGGGCGCGGTGCTGTTCTGCGTCGTGGCGCTGGAGTTCTGCTTCAACCTGTGGGCCGCCGCGCTGTTCGCCACCAACACCGGGCTCAGCGCCGCGCGGGCGGCCACCGGCCTGACCGCGTTCACCGTCGGCCTGGCGGTCGGCAGGTTCGCCGGAGGCAACCTGGCGCTGCGGCTGCCGCCCGCCCGGCTGCTCGTCGGCGCGATGCTGCTGACCGGAGCCGGCTGGCTGGTCTTCTGGCTGGGTGCCCAGCCGGTGATCGGCTACGCGGGGCTGGTGATCGCCGGGCTCGGCGCCGCGCTGCAGTTCCCGCTCGCGCTGGCCGGGATGATCACCGCCTCGGGCGACCATCCCGACCGTGCCTCGGCTGCTGCGCCGATCTGGGCCGGCGTCGCGATGGCCGTCGGGCCGCTCCTGCTGGGCGCGCTCGCCGACGGCTTCGGCACCAGCACCGCGTTCCTGCTGGTGCCGGTGCTCATCGGGCTGGCCGTCTGCGGCGTGCTCAGCTCCAGGACGCGTTAGCGACGGGCGCTTGCAGACGGCTCACGAGCGACTGAGAGCCGACGCCAGCTCCGCCAGCAACGCCACCACGCCGTCGGGGCCGTCCACGACGATGTCGGCGCGCTCGGCCAGCGCTGTCACCTCGGTCGAGCCGCTGCACACCGTCACGCCGGGCAGCCCGGACACCCTGACGGCGTCGAAGGCGGCCAGGTCGCCGAGGTCGTCGCCGGCGAACAGCACGGACCGCGCGGACCGCGCGGTGAGGAACAGGCTGAGCGCGTGGCCCTTGTCCATTCCGGGCGGTCGTAGCTCCAGCACCATCCGTCCGGGCTCGATCACCAGCCCGTGCTTCTCCGCCAGCTTGGCCAGCGGCTCGCGCAATGCGGCCAGCGCGCCTTCGGGGTCGGCGGCGCGCCTGGTGTGGACGGCCACGGCCCGGCCCTTGTCCTCGACCGTCACGCCTTCCAGGGCGAGCGAGTCGAGCAGGAGCGGCAGCTCCGCCTCGGCGCGCGGCACACCCGGCGGGGGCGGGGGCGCGGAGACCCGGCCGTTCTCCCATCTCTCGAAGCCATAGTGGCCGAGTATCACCAGGCCGGGCACGTCGGCCAGGCCGGGCCCGAGCTCCAGCGCCTTGGCCACGGGCCTGCCGGTCACGATGACCACCGCGCACACGTGCCGCCCCAGATCGGCGAGCACGGCGGCGGCCTGCGGGTGGATCCTGGCGGAGGCGGGGTCGGGCACGATCGGCGACAGGGTTCCGTCGAAGTCGAGCCCGATCACGGCTCCGCCTGGGTCTCTCAGAATCGCTTCCATTCCAGGGATGTTCCTCACGCGGCTGCCGTACCCAGCAGGTCAGGGACGCATGCCAAATCGTCTGGCCGCGCGGTCGCGCTGGCGCGCGGCGCGCAGCCTGCGCAGCCGCTTGACCAGCATCGGGTCCTGTTCCAGCGCCTCCGGCCTGTCGATCAATTCGCCGAGCAACTGGTAGTAGCGGGTGGCGGAGAACCCGAAGGTCTCCTTGATGGCCTGTTCCTTGGCGCCCGCGTGGCGCCACCACTGGCGCTCGAAGGCGAGGAGCTCTAGTTCGCGTTCTGTGAGGGGTTGTCGGGACGGTTCCTCGGCAGCACTGTCACCGCTGAGCGGTGCGGTGTCCATGGTTTCCTCCTCGGAAGGGCACACGACGATCACGTCGCGCGCATCGCGGCCCGTCGCCATCGTAATGTGCCGAGTACGGGTGTTCACGGTGGATTGCGAGACGTACAGTCACCAGGTGTGACCTCTGTCATCACGCTTCTCACTGACTACCGCCTCGAGGACGGCTACGTCGCCGCGTGCCACGGGCGGCGGTGACGCGGCGCAGCGCCTCGGCCTTCCGCCTGGGGCTCACGTCCGGCCTTCGCCGACTCCCTAAGAAGACGAAAGCCACAGAACGGTAATTACACCGCGTATCGGTCTGTTTACCGAAGCGTCGGATTGAATCATCGGCCGCATGTCAGAATGCACGGACATCGGGCGTCCCCTTCCCCCGAGGTCGACGTGTTCCAACTGTCGCTTGCCCTGCTGTCGCTCCTGTCCGTGCTCTGGCCGGCGGCCGAACCGCCCGTGCCGGAACGCTGGCACGCGTGGCCGACGATCAGGATCTTCCCCCACACCGTCCCCGGCACCAGCCCCTCCGGGGCGCGCGTGACGTACGTGCTGGCCGGGGTCGCCCCCGAGACGTCCTGCCGGGCGGCGTTCCAGCGCCGTGCCCTGCCCGCGCTGCCGGGCTGTCTCACCGCGCTGCGCGCCACCTACACCGACAGCACGGAGACCTACGTCGCCACGGTCGGCATCGCCGTCCTGGCCAAGCCGGGCAGGCGGACGTCCGCCCGCTGGGGAGGCCGGCCGCCGACCGTGCGGCCTGCGGCCTTCTCCGGCGGGCCCGCCGAGCGGTTCGGCGCGCGGCAGTACTTCACCGGTGGCCGCGCGGCCGTCCGTGACCGCTACGTGGTGCTGGCCGCCGCCGGATACGCGGACGGCAGAGCGTACCGTCCCGGCGACCGCGCTCCCGCGCGGCTCCGCGCCACCGCGCGCCAGCTCGCCACGGCGCTGCACCGGAACCTGACACGATGAGCAGGCTGATGGCCGGGCTGGTCCCCGTCTGCCTGACGGCGGTGCTGGTCGGCGGCGTCCCGGACGGACCGATCGACGCGGGCGCCACCGCGCGGGCCAGGCAGTGGCAGCTGTCCGCGCTCCAGCTGCCCGAGGCGTGGCGGGAGAGCAAGGGCGAGGGGGTGCTCGTCGCCGTCCTCGACACGGGCGTGAACGGCCACCACCCCGACCTGGACGGAGCCGTGATCGAGGGCCCCGACCTGACCGGCGCCGCCAGGGAGCCGGAGATGTGGGGGCACCACGGCACCGCCATGGCCAGCCTGATCGCCGGACGCGGGCACAGCGACGACCACGCGCGGGCGGCCAAGGACGACGGCGTGCTCGGCGTGGCCCCCGAGGCCCGGGTGCTGTCGGTCAGAGTCACCCTGGAGAACGGCGACCCGCTGCGCGAGAAGCGCGGCTCGGGCTCGCGTGACGCGCTCGCCCGCGGCATCAGGTACGCGGCCGACCAGGGCGCGGACGTCATCAGCATGTCGCTCGGCGGCGGCAGCGGCTCGTGGGAGGGGTCGGCGGCCGAGGAGGAGGCCGTGCAGTACGCGATCGGGCGCGGGGCCGTCCTGGTGGCCTCGGCCGGCAACGACGGCAACTCGACGAACAGGAAGAACTTCCCCGCCGCCTATCCGGGCGTGATCGCGGTGGGGGCGGTCGACAAGCGGCTCAGGGTGACACCGTTCTCCAACCGGCAGGACTACCTGTCGGTCGTCGCGCCGGGCACCGAGATCGTCACCGCCGACGGGGCCGGCTCGTACATGGTGGGCGACGGGACGAGCTCCGCCGCCGCCCTGGTGGCGGGGATCGCGGCGCTGGTCAGGTCCGCGCATCCGGACCTGTCGCCGTATCACGTGCGGATGGCGGTAGAGCAGGGCACCAGGAGGCGTCCTGCCGGGGGCTACGACAGCTCCTACGGGCACGGGCTGGCCGACGCGGCGCTCGCGCTGCGCGTGCGACCGCGGTGAGCAGGACGTTGATCTTGACGCTCTCGCCGACGCCGCGGAGGTT
>NZ_JBEXUP010000110.1:0-28379 GCF_040614375.1 Nonomuraea sp. NPDC005983 | reverse complement strand
CGGACCAGCTACAAAGCCACCATCAGCATCGACATCCTCACCACAGACCCTTGACCCACAGCCAAGACTCTTAACTACACGGCATTGGATCTAGACCCAATGCCGCGTGGTCAAGGGGTACGTCCTGCCGGTGTGCGCCGGCGCCTCTTCGACCGTCTCGAACGGGATGCGCCCTCCTACAGGGGCAGGGCGGTGGTGAGGCGGATGTCGTCGAGTGAATGCCCGGTCTGGAGCACGTAGTCCCCGGAGACCAGGCGCCATCCGTGTTCGCTCCAGACCTCGGCCGCGCGGCGTGGGATCTCGACGGACACCTCGGCGGACTCGCCGGGGTCGGCCTCGGCGACGGCGAACCCGACCAGCCAGCGGGCGGGCCTGGACTCGTCGGGCACCACGGGTGCCAGGTAGACCTGGACCACCTCGCGGCCGCGACGGTCGCCGGTGTTGCCCACCCGGACGGTGAGCGTCCCGTCGGCGTACTCGGCGGACTCGTAGCGCCAGGTCGTGTATCCGAGACCGGCTCCGAAGCCGTAGGCGGGAGCCGTACCCGATCGCTGCCAGGCGCGGTAGCCGACGAAGAGGCCCTCCTCGTAGCGCAGCACACCGTGGACGGGCGTGACGTCGATGACCGGACAGTCCTCGAGCACGCCAGGCCAGGTGGTCGGCAGGCGGCCGCCCGGCTCCGTACGGCCGAGCAGCACGTCGGCCAGCGCGTGGCCGCCCTCCTGGCCTGGGAACCAGGTGAGCAGGATGGCCGCGACCTCCTCCCGCCACGGCATCTCCACAGGAGAGCCGGCGTTGACCACGACGACCGTCCGCGGGTTGGCGGCGGCCACCCGGGACACCAGCTCGTCCTGGCGGCCGGGCAGCTTCAGCGACGTGCGGTCGAAGCCCTCGCTCTCCACCTCCTTGGTCGTGGCCACGACGACCACGGCGACGTCCGCCGCCGAGGCGACCCGTACGGCCTCCTCGATCAGCTCATCCGAACCGAGCGACGGCTCCCGGTGACCGAGCGTGGCGGCGACGACGGGGAACGACAGCAGGTCGGACCGGGACACCGTGTGCTCGAGGTGGACGTCGACCGGCTCCCCGGCGCGCAGCTCCACGTCGACGACGATGTGCGGCGGCGCCAGGAACAACGCGGCCGGGTCATCGCCCTGCGGGGCCATCGTCCCGTCGAAGCGGGTCTGCCCGCCGACGACGAGCCGGAAGCGACCGGCTCCCTCGATCGAGAGCCGGTGGACGCCGCCGACCGCGGGGGTGAACGTGCCGGTGATCTCGACGCTGCGCAGCTCTTGGAAGGCCACGCCTTCCGGCATCTCGCCGAGCCACTGGATCACCCCCTCGGACAGCGGGAGATCGCCGAGCACCCGCCCGTCCTCCGCCCGGCAGAGCGCGCGCAGCGGGAAGCGCGCCGGGTTGAGCCTGCCGCTGGGGTCGGCCCCGCGGGCGTACGCCATCCGGACCCCCGCAGACGCCAGCCCCTCGTACGGCGACACGACATGGGAGGGGAAGACCTGCGCGCTGCCCCCGCCCATCACGCGGGCCTCCTTCGCCGCTCCTCCGATGAGGGCCACGCTCGTGTCCGGGCCGAAAGGCAGGACGCCGTCGTTGCGCACCAGCGTGAACGACGACGCCGCGACCTCACGGGCCAGCGCCTCCCCGTCGACGGCCGGAAGGGGCTCGGCGCGGGGCGCGCCCCCCAGGGCGCCCACCCGGCGGGCCAGGGTCAGCACCCGGCGTACGTGCTCGTCCAGGACCTCCTCGTCCAGCTCTCCGGCGCGTACGGCCGCCGCGAGCGCCGGGCCGTACACGGTGTCGGGGCCGGGCATGGCGATGTCGAGCCCTCCGAGCGCGGCCCGGATCGTGTCGCGGGCGGCAGTCCAGTCGGAGATGATGACGCCGTCGAAACCCCACTCGTCGCGCAGGACCTTGTTCTGCAGCTCGTCATGTTCTGTCATGGTGGGCCCGTTGACGCTGTTGTAGGCCGCCATGACGCCGAACGGCCCCGCCTTCTTCACCACGAGCTCGAAGGGGGCCAGGTAGAGCTCGCGCAGGGCACGCTCGCCGACCAGGACGTTGGCGGTCATCCGCTCGCTCTCGAAGTCGTTGGCCACGAAGTGCTTGACCGTGGCGGCGACCCCGCCCTCCTGGACTCCGGTGACGTACGCGGCGGCGATCTCGCCGCTGAGCACCGGGTCCTCGGAGTAGCACTCGAAGTGCCGGCCGCCGAGGGGGGAGCGATGCAGGTTGACGGTCGGCGCCAGCAGCACGTGAACGCCCTTGCGGCGGGCCTCCTGGGCCAGCAGGTTGCCGACGCGGCGGGCCAGCGCCACGTCCCAGGTCGCGGCCAGGGCGGTCGGGCTCGGCAGGGCGATCGACGGGTCGTCGGTCGTCCATCTGGCGCCTCGGACGCCGATCGGCCCGTCCGACATGACGACCGAATCGAGGCTGACGCCGGGCGCCGCGGGCAGGCTCCACATGTCCTGACCGGCCAGAATGCGCGCCTTGGCGTCCAGGTCGAGTTTGCCCAGCGCCTGTTCCACGATGTCCTCGTGCTCGATTCCCGACACTGTCAGCGAACCTCCTTGTTGCAAGTGACCAGAACTGTGCCCACGATCACGCCGATCGGGGCGAACAGGAAGAGTGCGGGCCGGTTCCTCCGGCGCTGGCGTGAAGCGTCGTGCGGGAGCCGGGGCCGGCGGTCGCGCCGAGCGTCGCCGGCGAACCGGGGGCGGCGAGGGCGAGGCGGCGCACGCAGCCGGCGCGTGTGGTGGCTGGGAGAGACGCCGAGCCCACCTGGGCAGACGACGAGGGGCCAGCCACGTGATCTCCTTGAACCTCGCCGTACGCACTTTCCCTCCGGAGTATGCCCGCGATTACCGAGTGGTCGGTAGGTTGTGAAACGTAATCGTTATTCTTGTTGATCGCGTTAGGCTCGGCGCGACGAGAGGATTTGACGTATGGTGCGGCGCCGAGGATCACAGGAGAGCCGGCGGGAGGAGATCCTGCTGGCCGCCCTCGACGTGTTCGCCGAGCGCGGCTACACGGGGGCGTCGATCGCGTCGATCGCCGAGCGGGTGGGTCTCAGCCAGCAGGGGCTGCTGCATTACTTCCCGAGCAAGGATCGGCTGCTCGCCGAGGTTCTGCGGCTGCGCGACGAGCGCAACCTCGACGTGCTCGTGCTGCCCGGCGAGGGGGGAGCGATCACGCTGGACACCGTGGCCGCACTGGTCGAATACAACGCGCAGCGCCGCGGCATCGTGCAGTCCTTCACCGTCCTGTCCGCGGAGAGCGTGATCGAGGACCACCCGGCCAAGGACTTCTTCCGGGAGCGCTACGGAACCTCGCGTGCCTGGATGGCCGAGGTGATCCGCGCCGAACTCGGCGACGAGTTGCCCGCCGGCCTCACACCCGAGCAGGCCGCGCCGCTGATGTTCGCGGTGATGGACGGACTCCAGCTCCAGTGGCTGCTCGCCCCCGACGAGATCGACATGCCGGGGCTGTTCCGCGCCTTCCTCGCCCTCCTGAAAACCCGCCACCCGGCCGCCGAATAGCACTCCCTACGGCGACAGCCACTCCGCTCTCCTCGGCGGAGACGGTCTGGGGCCGACGATGAAGCGACGCGGCGTCGCCGCGATCCCGGCGGGTACGGCTCAGCGGACCGACCAGCTTGTCGGCGAGCGGCCCGCCGATCAGGGTGGCGAGCACGGAGGTGCCCGTGTGGTCGGCGCGGGGCGGTCGGTGGTCGGTTACGCGGGTGGGCGCGGCTCCAGGAACGGGGTCAGCAGGCCGGGGAGCGTCGCGTCGGCGAGGGAGGCGGCCTCCCCGGCCTCGATGTCCACCGCCTCGTAGTGCTGCTTGCCGGCCGCCGTCGTCGCCGTGAAGGTCGCCACCCCGGCCCGGCGCTGGAAGAAGGACTCGTGGACGATCAGGCCGATGACGCCGTCCGTGGACAGGACGTGCCGACGTCGCACCAGCGATCCCTGCCGCACCACCAGGTTCCCGCCGAGCAGGTTGTGGCCGAGGCTGCGGTACCGGTCGGCCGCCAGGAGGAGCCCGATCGGGAAGAGCGCCAGGGCGGCCTCCCACGTCCAGGCGGGCCACCCCGCCAGCCGCCACAGGAGCAGGAAGGCCGCGGTGACCAGCGCGGCGGCGGCCAGCGCCCGCGTGTAGCGGCGGCGGCGGGCCGCCGGGCCGTGCGGCTTGAGCGCGCAGGTCACCACGCTCGGCTCGCCGTACACCTCGCCCGCCACCCGCTGGACCTCCGCCACCGGGGACGGCGGCAGCAGCAGCGAGCCGCCGCGCTCGGCACCCCGGCCGACCCGCAGGCCGGTGGCGATCGCGATGAGCCGCGCGCCGCGGACCAGCCGCAGCAGCAGCGGCTCGCTGATCTCCACGCCCGCCACCCTGCGGTGCTCGATCGTGGTGGACCGGGTGGTGAGCAGGCCGCGCGTGACGTGCAGGGTGCCTTCGCGGTGCCGGGTGAGCCGGAAGTTCCAGAACGCGAGGACGTACCCGATGGTGGACAGGAGGGCCACCAGGGCCACCGCCCCGAGCGTCACCTCCAGCACCGCCAGCGGCACCGCCACCGCGTTGAGCTGGTCGTAGACGGCGCGCAGGGCGCCGATGTCGCGCGGGTTCAGTCTCGTCTCGTTGAACACCTGGCCCATCGCGCCCGCCAGCACCCCGATGGTCGCCAGCCCGGCGAGCGTGAACGGCCCGAACCTGATCCACGCCGGATCGAGCGCCGCCACCTCGACCTCGTCACCGTCCAGGCGTACAGCCTCCCGCGCGCCCGCCGCGGACAGGCCACGGCCGGGCACGCCTGACTGCGACCCGCCGACAGTCGGCGCCCCTTTTTTTGACCCGCCTGCCTCCGCGACGCCCGCGACCGGTGCGCCGCCGACCGGCCCTCCCGCCTCTGGCACACCCTCCAGCACGCTCCCGGCCTCCACCGAGGGGCGGCCTCGGTGCAGGAGTTCCTCGCGTAACCGGGACGCCTCCGCAGTCGACAGGGCGTCGAGCGTCACCCCCTGGTCACCGCGGTCGGAGCGGCCGGTGCCGATGACCACCCGGCTCAACCCGAGCACCCGCTGCAGGATGTGCGAGGTGAGGTCGACAGTCCGGACCCGGTCGCGCGGCACGGTCAGCACCTGCCGGCGCAGCAGCCCGCGGCGTACCAGCACCTGGTCGGGCGTCACCCGGTAGGTGGTGGTGAGCCAGCGGACCAGCCCCAGCCCGACCGCCACGCCCAGCCCGATCAGGCTCCACAGCGGGCCGTTGTCGTTGCGCCCGATGAACAGCACCCCGACCAGCACCGGCAGCAGCCGGATGACTTCCTGCACCGGATGCACGGCGAGCATGAGCGGGCTCAGGCGGCACCAGGCGGGCTCCTCGGCGACGGAGGCGGCGCTGTCGGTGGACGTCACGTCGCATCCCCGCCCACGGCCTGGGTGTTGGCGGTCAGCTCGGCCACCAGCCGCTGTGCGTCGGCGGACTCCAGCCCGTGGATGTGCACGGGCCCGCGCGCCGACGCCGTGGTCACCGTGACGTTGGTCAGCCCGAACAGCTGCTCCAGCGGCCCGCGCTGGGTGTCGACGGTCTGGATCCGCGACACCGGCGCGATCCGCCGTTCCCTGTTGAACCACCCCGACTGCGTGTAGACGACCTCGGGCGTGGCCTCCCACCTGTGCACCCTGAACCGCCAGCGCGGCATCACCGTCAGGTGCGCCGCCGCCAGGACGGCGGTCGCGACGAACCCGGCCACGTGCGCCGCGTTCAGCTCGTCGCGCACCAGCCAGACGATCTGCAGGGCTGTCACGACGACCCACCCCAGCCCCGCCCGCACCGTCCAGAACGGGATCGCCTTGCGGCTCACCAGGTTGGCCGGCGGACGAAGGAGCACCGCGACCGGTGCCGCGGACCCCGAATCCTGCACTGCTCCACCTCACCACTGCCTCGTCGGACGTTCCAGCTCGGCGCAGGCGAGCCCCCTGCCACAGGGGGCAAGCGCCGTCGCTGACTACCCCCGCCGCACCGTGGCTGCGGTGCGGCGACACCAGCGGTGGGACTCCCGAGCCGCTGCACCCTACTCCATTGTGGACATTTCCGGCCGCGTGCGCGGGCCTCGGAGAGATGTCATCTGGGCTCGCGGACGTCCAGCCCCAGCGCGGACGCCACCACCGTCGCCTGGTACGGGTCGATGATCGCCTTGTTGAGCGTGACCGTGTGCGGATCGAGGTCGCCCAGGTCGCTGCCGCGCAGGTCGCAGCCGGTGAGGTCGGCACTGTGCAGCCACGCCCCCGACAGGTCGGTGCGCAGCACCTCGGCGCGCTCCAGCCGGGCCCCGCTCAGGTCGGCCTCGCGCAGTCGTACCCCGTCGAAGGTGCTGCCGCGCAGGTCGGCGCCCGGCAGGCCGACGTACGACCAGTCGCCGCCCTCGACCTTCAGCAGCCCGAAGGTGCAGGAGTCGAACACGCTGCCGGTCAGCTTGCAGGAGGAGAAGGTGGCGTCGAAGAACGAGCACCGGGAGAAGGTGCAGTTCAGGAACATGGCGTCGGTGTGGGCGGACACGTTGAACCGGACGTTCCTGAACGTGCACTCCTCGAACACCGAGCCCTGGTCGACCACCTCGGTCATGTCGACGTCGGCGAACAGGACGCGGGAGAACGTCTCGCGGGTGAGATCGCGGCCGTCCCAGTCGGCGGAGCTGATGGTGGTGTCGATCGGGAGAGCCCGCTTCCTGTCGGCCATGCCAGGCACGCTACGCGACGCCACCGACAGATCCGCTCGCAGGCTGATCCGCCGGCCGCTCGCGCGCGTTTCCACGGACAGATCCGTTCGCGGGCTGATCCGCCGGCTGCCTGGACGCGCTTTCGCCGGCAGGTCCGGTCGCGAGCGTCTCGCCGGGAACGTTCAGGCGTCAGGATCGGGGGCCAGCGCCTCGGCCTGCCGCCACAGCTCGGGCAGCGTGCCCAGGACCTGGCCGGCGCGGCGCCGCCGGGCGGCGAAGGTCTCGGCGCCGAGGTCGGCGAGCAGTTCCAGGAGCGCGTCCTCGGACAGGGGCGCGCCGGCGGCGGAGAGCTTGGCCAGGCACCGCGCGTGGGTCGCGACCAGCCAGAAGACGGACTCCCTGTGCAGGCCGCGCCGGATCAGGTCGCGGCTGCCGTCGATCGCGACGGCCCGCGCCTCGTCGCTGATGTCCGAGGAGAAGCGGTACGACGGCGCGGCGACGTCCTTCGCCGCGTCGAACACCGCCTCCAGCGCCGTCAGGTGGTGCTCGGCACGGTCGGGTGTCAGCTCGGCGCAGCCGAGCAGGCCCAGCAGCGTCTCGTGGCAGGCGAGCCGGTCGTGCTCGGCGAGCAGCCGCCTGACCGCCTCGTAGCGCCGCCGGATGGTGGGGTTCTGCAGGCCCGCCACCAGCAGCACGTGCGTCGTCACCCCGGTGCCGAACAGCCAGGTGGTGACCTGGTCGGTCAGCGGCGCGGACTCGTCCATCGCGGCGAGCAGGTGGCGCACGCGGTCCATCGCCTGGCGGGAGCGCGCCAGCACCCATCGCCGCTCGCCGAAGTGGCGGGCGACGCTCTCCTGGATCACGGTCAGCCGGCCGGTCGGGTCGGCCAGCACTCCCGGCAGGTGGAAGCTGCCCGCCAGGTGGTAGTCGCCCAGGACGGCCTCGGGGGAGCGCAGCGGCCCGTCGTCCGGCATGCAGGAGACTTCCAGCAGGACGCCCCGGTGCCGGAACTTGCCGAGCCCCACCGGCGGCGCGGACGGGTCGCGCACGACCATCACGTCCACGTCGGAACTGTCGGCCAGCACGTCGTCAGGCCGTGCCCACAGCGCCGAGCCCGTCAGGAACGCGCCGCGGAAGCCCGGTAGCCGGGCCCCCTCGCCGAGCACCCACTGCCGCGCGACTTCCCGTCCCTCGCCCACCAGCACACCGGTACCTTACGGGCTCCGTTGGACGGGTGCGGCGCGTGAAAGGGGCGGCGGCGCGGCCGCCGGGCTGCCGGGCGGGTCACTCGATGAGCGACAGCGTCTGGCTGGCGATCTCCCACTCCTCGTCCGTCGGGATGACCAGCACCGCCACGTCCGACGCAGGCGCCGACACGGCGCGCTCCTCGGTCGAGGACGCCTCGTTGCGCGCCGGGTCGATCGTGATGCCGAGCCGGTCGAGGCCTGACAGCGCCTCGGCCCTGGTGGCCGCGTCGTGCTCGCCGACCCCGCCGGTGAACACGATCGCGTCCACCCGTCCGAGCACCGCGTAGTAGGCGCCGACGTACTTGCGGATGCGCCGGGTGTAGACGTCCAGGGCCAGCCGGGCGTCGGCGTCGCCGCCGGCGGCGCGCCGCCTGACCGTCCGCATGTCGCCGGAGCCGGCGAGGGCGAGCAGGCCGCCGTGCCGGTCCAGCGCGTCCTCGGACTTCTCCGCGTCCAGCCCGGCGACCCGCGCCAGGTACCCGGACAGCGCCGGGTCCGTGTCGCCGGAGCGGGTGCCCATGACCAGCCCTTCCAGCGGGGTCAGCCCCATGGAGGTGTCGACGCTGCGGCCCGCGGCCAGTGCGGTGGCGCTGGCGCCGTTGCCGAGGTGCAGCACGATCAGGTTCAGCTCCTCCAGGTCGCGGTCCAGCAGGGCCGCGGCCCGCCGCGCGACGTAGGCGCAGGACGTCCCGTGGAAGCCGAACCGGCGCACGCCGAGCCGCTCGGCCCACTCACGCGGCACCGCGTACGTGTACGCCTCGGGCGGCAGCGTCCGGTGGAAGGCGGTGTCGAACACGGCCACCTGCGGCACGCCGGGGAAAGCGTCCCGCGCGACCCGGATCCCGGTCAGGTTCACCGGGTTGTGCAGCGGCGCGAGCGGCGCCAGCTCCTCGATGGCGGCGATCACCGCGTCGTCCACCAGCACCGGCTCGCGGAAGCGGGTCCCGCCGTGCACCACCCGGTGCCCCACGCCCACCGGCGGGTCCGCGCGCAGGTCGGGGCCCGCCGCGGCGAACGCCTCCAGCATCGAGGCCAGCCCCTCCGCGTGCGTGGCGAAGCGACCCCGCCGCTCGAAAGCGGGCCGCTCGAGACCGGCGTGGTGGGTGAGGCGCCCGTCGTCCTCGCCGATCCGCTCGACCAGCCCCCTGGCGGGGCGCTCCCGCGTCCGGACGTCGACCAGCTCGTACTTGATGGACGACGAGCCGGTGTTCAGGACGAGTACGCGTGCGGCCATGTCCAGTCCCTGATCTCGGCCGGGTCCTCGCCGTGCTCGCGGGTGTGGACGCGGGCGCGCAGCCGGGCGTCGATCATCTGCTGGCGCAGGTGGGCCTGGGTGGCGCCGAGCCCGGGGACCCGGTCGATGACGTCGATCACCAGGTGGTAGCGGTCGATGTCGTTGAGCATGGCCATGTCGAAGGGCGTGGTGGTGGTGCCCTCCTCCTGGTAGCCGCGCACGTGCAGGTGGTCGTGGCCGTGGCGGCGGTAGGCCAGCTGGTGGATGAGGGCGGGATAGCCGTGGAAGTTGAAGATGACGGGTTTGTCGGTGGTGAACAGGGCGTCGTACTGGGAGTCCGGCATGCCGTGCGGGTGCGCGGTGGGAGGCTGCAGGCGCATGAGGTCCACGACGTTGACGACGCGCACCCTGAGCTCGGGCAGGTGCTGGCGCAGGATGGCCGCGGCGGCGAGGGTCTCCAGGGTCGGGACGTCTCCGGCGCAGGCCAGGACGACGTCCGGCGAGACGCCCGCGTCGGTCGACGCCCACGGCAGGATGCCGAGCCCGCGGGTGCAGTGGGCGATGGCCTCGTCCATGGTGAACAGGTCGAGGACGGGCTGCTTGCCGGCGACGATGACGTTGACGTAGTCGCGCGAGCGCAGGCAGTGGTCGCCGACGGAGAGCAGCGTGTTCGCGTCGGGAGGCAGGTAGACGCGGACGACCGACGCCTTCTTGTTGACCACCACGTCGAGGAAGCCGGGGTCCTGGTGGCTGAAGCCGTTGTGGTCCTGGCGCCACACGTGCGACGACAGCAGGTACGTCAGCGAGGCGACCGGCAGCCTCCAGGAGATCTTCTGCGACGACTCCAGCCACTTGGCGTGCTGGTTGAACATGGCGTCCACGATGTGGATGAACGCCTCGTAGCAGTTGAACAGGCCGTGCCTGCCGGTCAGCAGGTAGCCCTCCAGCCAGCCCTGGCACAGATGCTCGCTGAGCACCTCCATCACCCGCCCGCCGGGGGCGAGATGCTCGTCGGTGGGCAGCAGCTCGGCGTTCCAGGCGCGGTCGGTGACCTCGAAGACGGCCGACAGCCGGTTGGAGGCGGTCTCGTCGGGGCCCATCAGCCGGAAGGTGCGCGGGTTGGCCGCGATCACGTCGCGCAGCAGCCCGCCGAGCACCTTGGTGGGCTCGCTGGACTGGGTGGCGGGGGACTTGACCTCCACCGCGTGCTCGCGGAAGTCCGGCAGGCGCAGCGGGACGAGCAGTTCGCCGCCGTTGGCGTGCGGGTTGGCGCTCATCCGGCGCGGCCCCTCGGGCACGGTCTCCAGGATCGTGCCGACCGGCCGCCCGTCGCGGTCGAACAGCTCCTCCGGACGGTAGGAGCGCATCCACTCCTCCAGCATCGCCAGATGCTCGGGATTCTCCCGTACCTGGGCGAGCGGCACCTGGTGGGCCCGCCACGTGCCCTCCACCGGCAGCCCGTCGACCTCGCGCGGCCCCGTCCAGCCCTTCGGCGTCCGCAGGACGATCATGGGCAGCCGGTCGGCCGTGCCCGCCCGGTAGGCGTCGATCTCCCGGAACACCTCGTCCAGGGTGGCCGCCATCTCCTCGTGGTCGGGGCCCACCAGGTGCGGCCGGTAGCCGTACCCCTCCAGCAGCTTGAACAGGTCGGCCTGCGGGATCCGCGCCAGGATCGTCGGGTTCGCGATCTTGTAGCCGTTGAGGTGCAGGATCGGCAGCACCACTCCGTCACGCTCGGGGTCGAGCAGCTTGTTGGAGTGCCAGCTCGCCGCCAGCGGGCCCGTCTCCGCCTCGCCGTCGCCCACCACGCACGCCACGACCAGGTCCGGGTTGTCGAAGGCGGCGCCGAAGGCATGCGCCAGCGAGTAGCCCAGCTCGCCGCCCTCGTGGATGGAGCCGGGCGTCTCGGGCGCTGCGTGGCTCGGGACGCCGCCGGGGAAGGAGAACTGGCGGAACAGCTGTCGCATGCCCTCCGCGTCCCGCGTGACATGCGGGAACCTCTCCGTGTACGAGCCCTCCAGCCAGGCGTGCGCCACCGCCGCGGGACCGCCGTGCCCGGGGCCCATGATGTAGATCATGTCCTGGTCCCGCTCGCGGATCACCCGGTTCAGGTGCGCGAAGCAGAAGTTCAGGCCGGGCGTGGTGCCGAAGTGCCCGAGCAGGCGGGGCTTGATGTGCTCCGGCCGCAGCGGCTCGGCCAGCAGCGGGTTGTCCAGCAGGTAGATCTGCCCCACCGACAGGTAGTTGGCGGCACGCCAGTAAGCGTCGATACGATCCATGCCCTGCTCATGCCCCGAGACGGCGTCCTCGCACGCCGGAGGCGCGGGCTACCGTCACGCCCGTCCCGCTGGTTAGGGTGCCGGTATGGAGCTCCGCAGTTCACGCTGGTACTCGGGAGACGACAGGAACTCCTACATCCACCGCGCCTGGATGCGGCGCGGCCTCCCGCGCGCCGCGTTCGACGGCGACAGGCCGCACATCGCGATCGCCAACACCGCGTCCGACCTGACGCCGTGCAACTCCCACCTGAACGAGGTCGCCGACAGCGTCAAGCAGGGCATCTGGGCGGCGGGCGGCATCCCGCTGAACCTGCCCGTCGTCTCCCTGGGCGAGACGAACGTCCGCCCGACCGCGATGCTCTGGCGCAACCTCGCCGCCATGGCCACAGAAGAGATGCTGCGCGCCAACCCGATCGACGGGGTGGTGCTGCTCGGCGGCTGCGACAAGACGATCCCGTCGCTGCTCATGGCCGCCGCGTCCGTCGACCTGCCCGCCGTCGTGGTGCCCGGCGGGCCGATGCTGACCGGCCACTTCCGCGGCGCCCCGCTCGGCTGCGGCACGGACGTGTGGCGGCTCAGCGAGGAGGTCCGCGCGGGCACCCTGTCACGCGAGGCGTTCCTCGACTCCGAGTCGTCCATGATCCGCAGCCGCGGCCACTGCAACACGATGGGCACCGCGTCCACGATGGCGTGCATGGCCGAGGCGCTCGGCATGACGCTTCCCGGCATCGCCGGCACCCCGGCCCCCGACAGCAGGCTGCTCGAACGCTCCCACGAGACCGGCCGCCTCGCCGTCGACCTGGTACGGCTCGGCCGCCGTCCGAGCGCGGTGATGACCAGGGGCTCCTTCCTCAACGCGATCGTCACGCTGGCCGCGATCGGCGGCTCCACCAACGCGGTCGTGCACCTGCTGGCCATCGCCGGCCGCCTCGGCGTCGACCTCGCGCTCGACGACTTCGACCGCACCGGCTCCGGGGTGCCGCTGCTCGTGGACCTCCAGCCGGCGGGCCGCCACCTGATGGACGACCTGTTCAGGGCGGGCGGCCTGCCCGCCGTCCTGAACGAGGTGTCCGACCTGCTCGACCCGGCCGCGATCACCGTCACGGGCAGGCCGCTCGTCGAGCACCTGGAAGGCGCGGAGATCTGGGACGAGAGCGTCATCAGGCGGCGCGCGGAGCCGCTGCTGCCCGACGCCGGCATCGCGGTGCTGCGCGGCAACCTCGCCCCCGACGGCGCGGTGATCAAACCCGCCGCCGCCTCGCCTGAACTGCTGCGCCACCGCGGCAGGGCCGTCGTGTTCGACAGCGTCGAAGACGTGTACGCCCGCCTCGACTCGCCCGACTTGGATGTGGACGAGACGTCCGTGCTGGTGCTGCGTGGCTGCGGCCCCAAGGGCTACCCGGGCATGCCCGAGGTCGGCAACCTGCCGCTGCCCGCCAAACTGCTGGCCAAGGGCGTGCGCGACATGGTCCGCGTCAGCGACGCCCGGATGAGCGGCACCGCCTACGGCACGGTCGTCCTGCACACCTCGCCGGAGGCGGCGGCGGGCGGGCCGCTCGCCAGGGTGCGCACGGGCGACCCGATCGTCCTGGACGTGGCCGCCAGACGCCTCGACGTCGACATCCCCGACGCCGACCTGGCCGCCAGGGAGCCGGTCGTCGAGGGGCGCGCCAGGCCCGTGCGCGGCTGGGAACGCCTCTACGTCGACCACGTCACGCAGGCGCATCAGGGGGCCGACCTCGACTTCCTCATCGGGTCGAGCGGCGACGAGGTCGGCCGCGAGTCCCACTGACGCCTCACGAGGGCAAAGAGTCCGCTCCGCCGTGCGCGGAATCTACCCGGCGGGGTACGGGGTTACGGGACTATATGTGATCGGTTTGACGGTATGAGGAGGACGCGTGAGCAGCGACATCACCCAGAGCCAGGAATGGGCGGCACTGGCCAAGCACCACGAGGAACTGTCGGGCAAGCACCTGCGAGAGCTGTTCGCCGCCGACCCCGGCCGGGCCGGGCACATGACGTTGACCGCCGCCGACCTGTACCTCGACTACTCCAAGCACCGCGCCACGGCCGAGACGATCGAGTTGCTGGTCCGGCTGGCCGAGCGTGCCGGGTTGCGTGAGCGGATCGACGCCATGTTCCGCGGCGAGCACATCAACGTCAGCGAGGACCGCGCCGTGCTGCACGTGGCGCTGCGGATGCCCGTCGACGCCAAGCTCGTCGTCGACGGCCAGGACGTGGTCGCCGATGTGCACGCCGTGCTCGACAAGATGAGCGGCTTCGCCGGCCGCGTCCGCTCCCAGGAGTGGAAGGGCGCCACCGGCCGGCCCATCACCACCGTGGTCAACATCGGCATCGGCGGCTCCGACCTCGGCCCCGCCATGGCCTACGAGGCGCTGCGCGACTACGCCGACGCCGGGATCCAGGCCAGGTTCGTCTCCAACATCGACCCCGCCGACATCAGCGGCAACCTCGCCGGGCTCGACCCGGCCAGCACCCTGTTCGTGGTGAGCTCCAAGACCTTCACCACCCTCGAAACCCTCACCAACGCCAGGGTGGCCCGCGACTGGCTGGTCGGCGCGCTCGGCGAGGACGCCGTCTCCAAGCACTTCGTGGCCGTCTCCACCAACGCCGAGAAGGTCGCCGAGTTCGGCATCGACACCGACAACATGTTCGGCTTCTGGGACTGGGTGGGCGGCCGCTACTCCTACGACGGCGCCATCGGGCTCTCCCTGATGATCGCGATCGGGCCCGAGCGGTTCCGCGAGATGCTGGCCGGGTTCCACGCCGTCGACGAGCACTTCCGTACCGCCCCCTTCGAGGCGAACATGCCGGTGCTGCTCGGCCTGCTCGGCGTCTGGTACGACGACTTCTTCGGCGCGCAGACCCGCGCCGTGCTGCCTTACAGCCAGCGGCTGCACCGCTTCCCCGCCTACCTGCAGCAGCTCACCATGGAGTCCAACGGCAAGTCCGTGCGGGCCGACGGCACCTCCGTCACCGCCGACACGGGGGAGATCTTCTGGGGCGAGCCGGGCACCAACGGGCAGCACGCCTTCTACCAGCTCCTGCACCAGGGCACGAAGCTGGTGCCCGCCGACTTCATCGGCTTCGCCGAGCCGTACGAGGACCACGCGGGCATGCACGACCTGCTCAACGCGAACCTGTTCGCCCAGACGTCGGCGCTGGCGTTCGGCAAGACCGCCGAGGAGATCGCCGCCGAGGGCACGGCCGCGGAGATCGTGCCGCACAAGGTGATGCCCGGCAACCGGCCCACGTCCACGATCCTGGCGCCCAAGCTGACGCCGTCCACGCTGGGCCAGCTCGTCGCCCTCTACGAGCACATCGTCTTCGTCGAGGGCACCGTGTGGGGCATCGACTCCTTCGACCAGTGGGGCGTCGAACTGGGCAAGAAGATGGCGCTCGACCTGGCGCCCGCGCTCACCTCCGAGGAGCCGCCGCAGAGCTTCCCCGACCCGTCCACCGAGCGGCTCGTCCGCGTCTACCGCGAGCTGCGGGGAAGGCGAGCCTGACATGGAGCAGGCAGGCGCCCTGGTGCTGTTCGGCATCACCGGAGATCTGGCGCGCAAGATGCTGCTGCCCGCCCTGTACGCGCTGAGCGACAGCGGCGAGCTCGACCTGCCGATCATCGGCGTCGCCAAGACCGACCTCGACCTCGACGGGCTGCGCGAGCACGCCCGCCAGGCCATCGGCGACGTCGACGAGGCCGTGTTCGGGAAGCTGGCCGGCAACCTGCGCCTGGTGGCGGGCGACTACGGCGACCCCGGAACCTTCGACCGGCTCCTCCAGGAGACCGAGGGCAAGGGGCCGCTGGTCCACTACCTGGCCGTGCCGCCGTCGCTGTTCGCCGTCGTCGCCGAGGGGCTGGCGCGGGTGGGGCTGAACAAGGGCGCCCGGCTCGTCGTGGAGAAGCCGTTCGGCCAGGACCTGCACTCGGCGCGGGCCCTCAACGAGGAGCTGCTCAAGTACTTCGAAGAGGAGCACCTGCGCCGGGTCGACCACTTCCTGGGCAAGGAGCCGGTCGAGGACCTCATGGTCTTCCGGTTCGCCAACATGCTGCTCGAACCGATCTGGAACCGGAACTTCGTCCGCAGCGTGCAGATCACCATGGCCGAGGACTTCGACGTCGCGGGCCGGGGCGCGTTCTACGACGCCACCGGCGCGATCCGCGACGTCGTGCAGAACCACCTGCTGCAGCTGCTGGCGATCATCGCCATGGACGCGCCGCCGTCCAAGGACGCCCGCGCCCAGATCGACGAGAAGTGGCGGGTGCTGCGCGCGGTGCAGGCGCTCGCCCCCGGCGACATCGTCCGCGGCCAGTACGAGGGCTACCTCGACACCGATGGGGTCAGGCCCGGCTCGACCACCGAGACGTTCGTCGCACTGCGCGCCTACGTCGACAACTGGCGCTGGGCGGGCGTGCCGTTCTGCGTCCGCACCGGCAAGGCGCTGGCCACGACCGACCTGGAGATCGTCGCCGAGCTGCGCAAGCCGCCCGTGTCGCTCTTCCACGGGCAGGCCGCCGAGCTGCGTCCCAACCTGATCAGGTTCCGGCTGCAGCCCGACGCGGGCGTCACCTTCGACGTGCTCGCCAAGGAACCGGGCAGGCAGCGCACCATTCAGGTGCCGGTGAGCGTCGACTTCACCAAGGTGCTCGGGCCGATGGAGGCCGCCTACGAGCGCATCCTCGTCGACGCGGTGACCGGCGACCCGAGGCGCTTCGCCCGGTTCGACCTGGTGGAGGAGGCGTGGCGGATCGTCCAGCCCGTCCTCGACCTGCCCGATCCGCCCCTGCCGTACCGGAGGGGCAGCTGGGGGCCGGACGCGGCGGAGCAGATCCCGCCGGGCGGCTGGCACGAGGTCTCCACGACCTTCGACTGACCGGGGGAGCTCTGGGCCAGGTCGCCGAGCGCACGACGACCTGGGCCGTCACCGGACTCCTCGACCACGGCACCGGCTCGGCGGCGACTTCCGCAGCGAGATGCTGGTCCTCCGGCGGCTCTGAGGCCACGATGTGGGGATGGACATCATGGAACTAGTCGGACAGTCCAGGGACGTCGTGACCGTCAAGCGCGTCTTCGGCGAGCCGATCCAGCAGGGGGACGTCACCGTCATCCCGGTCGCCCGCGTCGCGCAGGGTGGCGGCGGGGGCATGGGCAGGGGTGAGGGCGAGAACGCCGAGCAGGGCGGAGGCGGCGGCTTCGGGTTCGGCGCGACACCCGCGGGCGTGTACGTGATCAAGGACGGCGACGTCCGCTGGCAGCCGGCCGTGGACGTCAACCGCATCGTGCTCGGCGGCCAGATCGTCGCCGTCGTGCTGCTGCTGACCGTCCGCGCGATCCTGAAGAAGAGCCGCAAACGCTGACCCGCGCCCGCGCCCGCGCGGGAAGCGCTGGACCACCAGTCGCCGGGCACTGACGTCTTCCTGTGGCTCACCACGAGCGCGATCGGTTGCGGCGACTGGCGCCGCAGCCCGAGGCAGCCCACCGGCCAGGCTTCGCTGGGCCAGCGAACACGGCATGTACGCCATGGGCGTCGACAGCCCGCGTGCCTTCGGCGCCGCCTGTCTCGACTACCACCTGGCGCGACGGCATTGTCGAGAAGATCACCTGCCCCACCCTGGTCTGCGTGTGTCGTCTCTCGTGCGTCATACGGAACGATCCGGAACGGTGCGTGACGTGTATGAACGACTCCGGCGACCGTTCCGTGTCGTGCTGTGTTGTCCCGTTTTTCCGGTCAGTGCGGCGTGCATGTCACGAATTGTCGGTCGGGTGCGAGAGAATTTTCCTTTCCCTTTGAGGCGCACTGTGATTGGCGGTGGCCGGCACGATGACTGGCCGTGCGGTCGACCCTCCTCTGGAGCGGCTTTATAGCGAGCTGCGGCGTTTGCGCAGAAAAGCAGGCGATGTCTCATATGGAGACATCGCCAAGAAGAGCGCGTGCGGTCTGAGCAAGACGACCGTCGCAGCTATCTTCACAGGTCAGGGCCGCAAGAAAGGGCCGCGGTGGGAGCGCGTCGCGTGCGTCTTCGACGTTCTATGCGACGAGTTAAGGAAGACGGGCGTCGACCCGGACAAGAGCCTGGGCACTCGAGAGGAGCTCTATCAGCTGTATGTGGAGGCGACGAACGGGCAGTCGCACGAGGTGCTGACAGCACCGGGTCCGCTGGCCGACGTCGTGCCGCTCGACGTGCCCTCGATCGTGCCGGAGCTGGCCTCCCCTGCCTCAGTGGTTCAGCCGGGCGGGTCATCCGTTCCCCCTTCGCTCGAAGTGGTTTCCGAGGTGAGCTGGCCCGCGTTCGAGGACCTGCCGAAGCCGTCCTCCCTGGTGTCCTGGCCCTCGCTGGAGGACCTGCCCGTTCCCGACGCGGGGCCTTCCCTTCGCCTGGCCGAATACCCTCCAAACGAGCAGCGGGACCTTTCCCGCTGTGGGCTGAATGGCGACCCTCCCCTCGTTCGGCATGGCTCCTCCATGGCAGAGACGGTGCTCCAGCCGGTGGACCACATGCCTTGTGGCCAAGCATCGGCCGACCGCCTTCGCCGGTGGTTCGGGTCGCGCGCCTCGGTTCTCCTTGAGGGTGTCAACGTCGGCCGGGGGTTGTCCGCCTTCGAGCTCGGCATCCTGCTGATCAACAAGGACGCTGTCCAAGAGGGCTGCTACTTCTTGGAGCAAGCGAGGCGCTTGAGCGGCAAGTTGGCGCTGGAGATCCCCCAACTGCGTGTCGGAGACCGGTTGTGCGGCTCGATCGTCAAGGACGTCTGCCGTCGCATCTCGAACGCATACCTGCAGGCCGGCTGCTTCATCAGGGCGAAGCTGTGGAGCGGTTACGTCGACGCCATCGACGACACCTTCCCGCTCGCGGCGTTGATCTCGACTCGTGGCCGGCATGCGCGCGTAGGGCACCAGCTGGTTACCTTCGCCGATCTGGAAGTCAACCGGATCAAGAGGGTCTACTGGCGTGCTCGCGCCCGAGAGGCGTCTCCTGAAGCCGGAGGAAATGAGTTAGCCACTGCCATCGGTGAGGTGCGGCAAGTAGCCGCCGCGGTGTGGTCCTCGGCTGACCTTGTCGACGCTTTCGCTCAGTGGGAGACGATGTACTCACCCCGCACTCAGCCCAGGCTGTGATAGAGGGGCGCATCAGACAGGGCGGCTTTGCCTGGGGCCGCTGCGCGCACGGCGGCGGCGTGCGGGTCGACGGTGTCCTGGTGTAGGTGCTCCCAGGCCCCTCCGTTGAGACCAACCGGTCGAGCTCGGCCAGTGTGCGGGTTGCCGGGGTCGTGAGCCGCGCCGATCGTCCTTCGGCGTGTCTCCGCAGGCGCCGACCGATCGCTGCGATGCGAGGCACGCCAGCCCGGTGAGGCCGGGGCGGTCCTGGCCGTTCCGAATCGTGCCGAGCATGCGCATCGGTTCGAGGCGGAACGATACAGAACGATTCAGGACGGCCTTTTGCTGCGCACTCCGCTTTTTTGTGAATGCACGCCTGGACGATGGCCGGCTCTTGCTTCAAGATTCTTGTTTGAACCGATGGGCCGGCGGCGTGCCCGGCATGATCGTTCCGATCCGTTCCGCGATTGCCCTGAATCACGGCGAACCCCCACGTAGCCGATCGGGACCTGATAGATCTGACGTGCAGCCGCAGCGCGGTCAGTTCCCTGCAACGACAATGAGCGGAGGCTGCTGCCTCCGCTCACGTCTGAGGGTCCGGTGCGAGACGGATGTCCTCTCCGGTGCGTCCGGTGTCTTGTCGGTGTTCCAGCCCAGCAAGGGATGCGGTACGCACTGCCCGCGGCTTGTGTCGTGTGTCGCGGGTCCGTGTCGAGTATCAGTTATTCAGCGCCTACCGGAAAGTAGCTTTTACAGATCGAGACAGTAATTGACGGCTCCAGGCAGATTCATACGCTCCTTTGCGAGTTGATACGGTCAGCAGCTTGACCATTGACCGATAGCGCTTGTTCGGGTGTATTGCCCAGATCTGGAAAATAATCGGTACGGCTTTGCGTCGGAGCGGGAGAAAGGACACTATTGGTGTAGCGGAGCGCAGACTTTCCGCGATCAGGGCCGACTGTGCGAGGTCGGCCCTGTCGCATACCTGAAC
Source organism: Nonomuraea sp. NPDC005983 (assembly GCF_040614375.1). Classification (NCBI taxonomy): domain Bacteria; kingdom Bacillati; phylum Actinomycetota; class Actinomycetes; order Streptosporangiales; family Streptosporangiaceae; genus Nonomuraea; species Nonomuraea sp. NPDC005983. The sequence goes on along the minus strand of NZ_JBEXUP010000110.1, from coordinate 8,773 downwards.
CGTCTGCGCCGAGGTGTTCCGGCCGCACGAGGGAGCGCTGATGAGCCCTCCCTCGTGCGCCCCAAGCAGCCCACAGAAAGGATGTATTCATGAGATTCGCCTTTAAGGCGGAAATCAGCCCTCCAGCGTGGTTGATGCCCACCCTTCACACCGCTGTGACCGGCGCCGGCATGACGTACGTGCAGATCGCCGAGCAGCCGGTCGCCGTCACGACCGCCGTCGTGTTCGTCATGGGGGTGTCCTACGGCCGTATCCTCAACGCCTGGGCAGCCCGCAAGGCGAGCGCTGGCCGGGTGAAGCAGCAATGATGTCCAAGTCCCACAACGCGGTCAGGCCTCCAAATCCCTCGGTGACTCCTGCGGCCTCACCGATCGCCGCATCCGAAGCCACGGTGAGCTTCGAGGAGCTGCTGGGCTCACTTGTCGACTTCCAAACCGACGGCCGCGACTGGCGACACCACACCTGGCCCCCCGGGACTAGCATCGCCATGCTCGCACAGGCCCTCAACTCCAACGGCCCTCTGCCCTCCTGGCGCTTGATCCACAGCCTCCTGAACCAGCTCGGCGCGTCCGTGGCGAGCCTGCCCGCCTTCCATGCCGCCTACGAGCGAGCCAAGCTCTACCGTCCGTGGTCCGACAACATCCACATCCAGCAGGGGGACGACCAGGGCGGCACGTACGTCATCCAGAACACCGGCGGCACGATCTACCTTCAGCCCGAACGCCGCTCCCCCCGCCGGATGGTGGAAGTCGTCGAACCGATGATCCAGGACGCGCCCGGCTACAACCTCAAGCCGGACCCGCTGTCCGCACAGTCCCTCCCAGAACTGGAAAGGCTGGCCCGCGACTTTTGGCGGTGGGCCGACAAACCCTCCTCCCGCCAACTCGCCACACACTCCAAGGGCGCGTTCTCCCACGCAACCATCGCAAAGATCATCTATGACAAGCCCGACAAACCCCCTCTGACGATGCGCTACCTGCTGGGGCTCATTCGTGGGTGCGGCGGCGACAAGGACGAGCAACAGCGATGGGCCACCGCATGGCGACTGCTCGACCAGGGCGCCGCCTCGAGTAAGCCCGCGCTCACGATGTGGACGACCCGGGCGGGGTGAACGTGCCGGTGACGCGTCGGCCGGTTTCGGTCGGGGCCGGACGAGCTGAGTTCGTGACGGGCGTGCCCGCCGTCGTCCTGACGGCGCCCGCGGCGGCCCTCTTAAGGTGGTCAGCATGATCTCTCTGATACAGGTGGCGGCGTTCGGTGGCGTGGTGATGCTCGGGGCCATGTCTCCCGGGCCGGACTTCGCCGTCGTCGTGCGGCGCTCGGCCGTTTCCGGACGCGGCTACGGCATGGCCGCCGCCGCCGGAATCTCCGTCGGCGTGTTCGCCTGGGTGGTGGCGGCGGCCACCGGCATCGCGGCGCTGCTCGCGGCGTCGGCGATGGCGTTCACCGTGGTCAAGGTCGCGGGCGCGGCCTACCTGCTGTATCTCGGGGTGAAGGCGCTGCGGGCGGCGCTGCGCAGGGGCGGCGAGCTGGACCTGGGCCTATCCGACCCCGGGAGGAAGAGTTCGTGGGCCGCGTTCACGGAGGGGCTGCTGACCAACGCGCTCAACCCCAAGGCGGCGCTGTTCTTCGTGGCGCTCGTCCCGCAGTTCGTTTCGGGCGGAACCCCGCTCGGCGACACGCTGATGCTGTCGCTGGTCGCGCTGGCGGGGACCGTGGTGTGGTTCCTGCTGGTGGCCAACGTCGTGGGCGCCCTGCGCAGGGTGTTCGCGAGGAGCGCCGTCCGCAGAGCGGTCGACGGCCTGACGGGAGCGGCGCTCATCGCCCTCGGCGTCAAGCTGGCCGCCTCCACCCGCCCTTAGAACTCCTAACAAAACGGATCTTGGAATAGGTCACCCGCGGTGTCTCACCGTGAGGAAGGGGCAACGGTCTCCTGTCGGCATTGAGGGGGTGCAGGCGGCATCCCGCGTTGCTCAGCGAGCACATCGGTTTCATTCTGGCAACCAGTCCAGGAACTGCCCGTGTGGTCCGGTAAAAGCGACCGGCTCTTCGTCCAGGGCCAGGACGAACGCGCTACGGTCGGTCGATGGGCTACGGGTCAGCCGAGCGGCCACGCTAGGTATTACGCTGGGCGCCTCGTTGGAGATCCACCGGGCGGGCAAGCCACGCATCGTCTCGACGAACCGATCGCGTTCGTCCTGCGGCAAGTAGGCCAGAACCGCGCTGTGGAACACGACCAGCGTGGCGTCCGGCGGGGCCTGTCCAACCAGGTCGGCGATGGTGGCATTCAGATCACCCTGAACGAGGTGGGGCGGTTCGGCACGCGCGATCTGAGTCGCGGCGCGTAGCCGTACCAGCCGATCTTGCTGCTCGGGCCAGACCAGCGCCTCCAGCCAGCGCAGATGGTCGGCATCAGCGACGTCGAGGGGGGCCAGGTCGATCCCGGCCCGCCACACCACCGACGGCACTTGCTGCGGGATCGGTACCGCTCCGCTGGTCCGGCAGGTCAGCATGACTGGGCTGACTGGACCCAGGGCGGGTCGGTCATCGAAGCGGTAGGTGTAGCGGTCCGGGAACAGGCACAGTCCGGCCGAGGCGCCGACCTCGATCAATGCCAGTGGCTGCGGCAGGCGCGCCAGAAGCGGCAGCAGCGTCGCACACCGGCCCGGCTCATTGGTTTGGGTGCTGCGGGCCAGCATCTCGGAGCTGACCTCCGCCCAATGCTCGAGCACCCAGATGCGAAACGCCCCAAAATCGTGCACTGGGCCGCCGAGGAACCGGACCGCGCCGAACAGGAGGTTGGGTTGTCGTTTGGCCGCGGGCAGCGTATCGGCCAGGGCCAGGAGTTCGGCGTCGGCGCCGACGCCCATGCATAGCTGCTCGTAGCTGGGTGAGTGACCCCGGACCTCCATCTCCCCGAACTTTCGGTACCGCTCCGCCGTACTCGTTTCGCCCATCCCGTGCACGATGATCCGCCCTTCCCTTGGGTCGGACAGCATTCCACGCAACTAATCCAAACCGGCGATCGAGGGCGGTCAGCAGAAGCAGCCACGGCCATTTGGGAGGTTGACCAGCCGGCGCTGTTGGCCCTCCCTCACGCCGTGATCAACCGCAGAGGTGATCAACCTATTCCAAGATCCTTTTTGTTAGGAGTTCTTAGGGCCGTCCCGGCCTAGGAGATGGCCACGCCCAGCAGGTGCCCCAGGCCGAAGGTGACGGCGGCGGCGGTGACGCCCAGCGCCAGCTGGCGGGCGCCGCCCAGCCACCATGGGCGGGCCGTCATCCGCGCCACCACGGCGCCGAACCCGAACAGCGCCAGCAGGCTCAGCACGAGCGCGACCGCCAGCCCGGACGCCCCGAACAGGAACGGCGCCAGTGGCACCAGCGCGCCCGTCGCGAACGCGCAGAACGACGACCCGGCGGCCAGGTAGGGCGAGGGCAGGTCGTCGGGGTCGACCCCCAGCTCTTCCCGGACGTGCACGCGCAGCGCCTGCTCGGGATCGGCCGACAGCTCGGCGGCGACCCGCGCGGCCAGGTCCTTGTCGAGCCCGCGAGCGCGGTACAGCGCCGCCAGCTCGGCCTGCTCGCCCTTCGGGTTCCTGGCCAGTTCATGCCGTTCCACGGCGATCTCGGCGCGCATCAGCTCGGTCTGCGACTTGACCGAGGTGTACTCGCCGGCGGCCATCGAACAGGCCCCTGCCACCAGTCCGGCGAACCCGGCCAGCACCGCCCCCTGCCCGGCTCCGGCCGCGCCGACGACGCCGGCGATCAACGCGAAGTTCGACACCAGGCCGTCCATCGCCCCGAACACCGCCGGTCTCAGCCATCCACCGGTCACGTCGCGGTGGCTGTGGTGCTTCTCGGCCGAGTACGGCTGAGCCAGTTCGACGGTCATGCATCCACTCCTCAAACGCCCTTTATTCCGAAATTTAGGCACAGGCCGACAAGATCCGCAACGAAGGCGAGGCTTCCCTGACCTGCAGCGTTGTCTCGCCAGGCGAACAGGTGGCCGAATAAATCAGGGTCATGCGTCAGAACGGCAGCCGCAGCAGGTCTCGGCCGGGTAATGCCATCCCGTCACTTGGTGTAACCATGTGAATGCGCATGGCCCTGTGGCGGATCGGCGTGTAAGACTCGGCTCTATGGAAGGCGGCGATGACATGAGCGCTCTGCCCGACGAGGGATGGCTGGTCGCGCATCGTCCACCCAGGCGCACGCGGATCTTTCCGCTGTCGCATGCCACCGGTTACACCGTCGAAGACTGGCTCAAGCTCCCCGAATCCGGGGATCGCATCGAGTTGATCGACGGGAGTTTCGTCGTGAGCCCAGCAGCATCTGGCCTGCACGCACTGTGCGCCGGCGGCTTGCGTACCGTGCTGGCCGGCGCCGCCAGGGCGACTGGAGCGGATCTGGTGGTGGTCGAGGCGGCCAATGTGGTCGTCGGCGCCGACGGGCTGATCCCCGACATCGTGGTGCTGCCCCGTGATCTGGTCATGGCGGGGACGGTGAGCTTCCCCGCGTCGGAGGTCGCGGCGGTGGCCGAGATCGTCAGCCCAGGGGTGGGCAACCGCAGGCGCGACTACGAGGTCAAGCCGGCGAAGTACGCGGCGGCGGGCATCCCCGTGTTCGTCCGGGTCGAGCTGGAGGGCGCCGACATCCCGCACGTCGAGGTGCTCCACCTCGGGGAGGGCGGGTACGAGCCGGCTGCCCAGGCCAAGGCGGGCGAGGTGCTGGTGCTCGCTGAGCCGTTCCCGGTGTCTTTCGATCCGGCCGAACTGCTGGAGTCCTGACACCGTCCGCCGGCGCCACTGGCGTGGCGGGGCGGGGGGTCTTGGAGGGGCGGAAGGGCGCCCGGCCGACGGCGGAGCGCCGGCCTGGGGCGGGTCAGACGCGGGCCGGGAGTGCCGCGTCCAGGGTTTCGGGCTGCGGGCCGCGGATGAGGGCGACGCAGTCGTCGATCGCTTCCGACAGAAGGGTGCGCAGGAGGGCGTCCGGGTCGGGAATGCAGGCCTGGACGATGCCCACGACCGACAGCTGCACCGCGTTGGGCGCGGCGTAGCGGCGGAAACCCTTCTCCGTGATGCGGGCCGCCCGGCTGAAGCGCCTGGCCTGGTCCGCCGCGCGCGGCACCTGGGCCATCGCGTCCATGCTGGCCTCGCTGAGCCGGCCCGACGGGGCGCCGTCCAGCCTGGCCAGCATCTCCTCCGCCGCCAGCACCGAGACCGCCAGGGCGAGCTGGCGTTCGGCCGCCGCCACCGGCAGCGCGGTCCTCGCGCAGCGGAGCGCGATGTGGGCGTCCACGCGCAGGTCGTCGCTGGTCAGCCCGATGATCGAGGGGACCAGCCAGATGAGTTTGCTCCGGTCGACGTCCGAGGTGTTGTCGTTGACGAGGCGGGCGAGTGCGGCCAGCAACGGGTGCGTACAGGCCGGGTGGTCGCTCCACCTTTCTCCGGCTAGGTAGGACGCCAGCTCCATGAAGCAGGCCCCGCGTTTCGGGGTCCGATGCCTGCCTTTGGACAGTACCGGCATGTGATCAAGGTGATTGTCCACGGGTGCTCCACTGCTCCACGCGATCGCCGTCTTTCCAGTTTGCGCCGTCCGCCACGCCAGCGCCAGTGATGGGATGTCTCGGCCCAAGGACGTCGACCCGCTTGACAGGGATGCGTGACAGGTGATCCCATCAATTCCAAAGTTAGGAAACCTTCCTAACAACCCCCTCCGTCTCCTCCCCCCAAGACAGCAGGAGGTTTCCATGCGATTGCCCTTGGCCGCCACACTCGCGGCCGGATTACTGCTGGGCATGGTGCCCGCGCTCCCCGCGCAGGCCGCCCCCACCCGGTACGAGGCGGAGAACGCGACCATCTCGCAGGGCGTGGTGGAGTCCAACCACACCGGCTACTCCGGCACCGGCTTCGTCAACGGCGACAACGTCGCGGGCAGCTACACGGAGTTCACCGTCACGGCCTCCGCCGCCGGCACCGCCACGATCGCCATCCGCTACGCCAACGGCACCACGGTCGACCGGCCCGCCGACATCGCGGTCAACGGCAGCGTGGTCGCGGCGGCCCGATCCTTCACCGGCACCGGCAGCTGGGACACCTGGGCCACCGCCACGCTCACCGCGCCCGTCAACGCGGGCGCCAACAAGATCCGCCTGACCTCGACCAGCGTCAACGGCAACCCCAACCTCGACTACGTGGACGTCGAGACGGCCGCGCCGACCAGCGAGTACCAGGCGGAGAACGCGACGATCTCGCAGGGCACGGTCGCCACCAACCACACCGGCTTCACCGGCACGGGCTTCGTCGACTACACCAACATCACCGGCTCGTACGTCGAGTTCACGGTCAACGCGGCCACCGCCGGCAACTACACCCTGACGTTCAGGTACGCCAACGGCACCACCGTCGACCGGCCCATGGACATCGCCGTCAACGGCACCACGACGAGCGCCGGCGTCAGCTTCCCTGCCACGGCCAACTGGGACACCTGGGCGGACAAGTCCGTCACGGCCACGCTGGTCGCCGGGGCCAACAAGGTCAGGGCGACGGCCACCACCGCCAACGGCGGCCCCAACCTGGACCGGCTGAACGCCTCCGCCCCCAGCGACAGCGAGCCGCCCACCGCGCCGGCCAACCTGCGCGTCGTGGGCGACGTCAAGCCGTCCTCGGTGGACCTCGCCTGGGACGCCGCCACCGACAACGTGGGCGTGTCGACGTACGTGATCTACAACGGCGGCAACGTGCTGATGACGGTCGGCGGCAACGTCACCGCGATCACCGTGCAGGGGCTGACCCCGAACACCGGGTACGTGCTCAGCGTGATCGCCTACGACCAGGCCGGGAACGCCTCGCCCGCCAGCAACAACGTCCCGATCACCACGCCGCCCAGCGACGACACGCAGCCGCCGAGCGTGCCCGGCAACCTGCGCTCGACCAACGTCGGCGCCACCAGTGTCACGCTGGCCTGGAACGCCTCCACCGACAACATCGGCGTGACCGGCTACAACGTCTACAAGGACGGCGTCAAGTTCGCCACCGTCCCGGACCTGACCGCGACCGCCGACGGGCTCACCGCGAACACCACCTACGCCTTCGCAGTCGAGGCGTTCGACGCCAACGGCAACACCTCCGGCCGCAGCGCCGCGATCTCGGTCAAGACGACCTCCACCGCGGGCGGCGGCGACCCCGTCTACGACAAGGACGTCAACACCGCCTACGACCTGCCCTGGGGCATCGCGTTCCTGCCGGACGGCAGCGCCCTGGTGGCCGAGCGGGACCGTTTCGAGATCACCCGCCTGACCCAGGACGGCACCAGGACCGTGGTCGGCAAGGTCACCGAAGCCGTGACGACCCTCGGCGAGGGCGGGCTGCTCGGCCTGGCCGTCTCGCCGAACTTCGCCACCGACCATTACGTCTACGCGTACTACACCTCGTCCAGTGACAACCGGGTGGCACGGTTCACCTTCGTGAACAACGCGATCGGGCCCCGCGAGCCGATCGTCACGGGCATCTCCAAGAACAAGTTCCACAACGGCGGCCGGATCAAGTTCGGCCCCGACGGGATGCTCTACATCACCACCGGCGAGGCGCAGACGCCGAGCAGGGCGCAGGACCTCAACTCGCTCAACGGCAAGATCCTGCGCGTCACCCCCACCGGCGCGGGCGCGCCCGGCAACCCGTTCCCGAACGCGCCGCGCGTCTACTCGCTCGGCCACCGCAACCCGCAGGGCATCGCCTGGGACTCGCAGGGCAGGCTGTGGGAGTCGGAGTTCGGCGACGCCACCTGGGACGAGCTCAACCTGATCCAGCCGGGCAAGAACTACGGCTGGCCGAACTGCGAGGGCAAGTGCAGCAACTCGGCCTACGTCGACCCGGTGCAGCAGTGGGACGTCGCCGCCGCCTCGCCCAGCGGCCTGGAGATCGTCAACGACTGGATCTACATGGCGGCCGTCCGCGGGCAGCGCCTGTGGGTCATGAAGATCAACGGCAACACCACCGACACCCCGCGGGCGTTCTTCAACGGCAGGTGGGGACGGCTGCGCACGGTCGTCAAGACCCCCGACGGCGGCCTGTGGCTGACCTCCACCAACAACGACAAGAACGGCGGCACCTCGTCCACGCTGGACAACGTGATCGTGCGGCTCAAGTTCGCCGCCGCGCCGTTCGCGCTGTCCAGTACGGCCTTCGCCAACAACGGGACGATTCCGGTGAAGCACACCTGCCAGCAGGACGGTGTGTCGGGCAACGACATCTCGCCCCCGCTGGCGTGGTCCAACGGCCCGGCGGCGGCGAAGAGCTACGCGATCACGCTCATCGACACGGCCAACAGCAACAAGCACTGGGTGATCTGGGACATCCCGGCCACCAAGGGCTCGCTGCCTGAAGGGCTCGGCCTCGGCTATGACGTGCCGAACCAGTCACCGGCCAGACAGAAGGCGATGAGCAGCGGCAACAAGGCGCTGCAGTACTTCGGGCCGTGCCCGGGCGGCTCGACCCACAAGTACGAGTTCACCCTGTACGCGCTCGACACCGCCACCCTGCCGGGGGTCACCTCCAGTTCGACGGTGGCCGCGGTGGAGACCGCGATCCAGGCCCACGACCTGGCCGGCGTCAAGCTGGCAGGCAACTCCAACGCCACCACCTGACACGGGCGGGCCGAACCCTCCGGCCCGCCCCTTCACCTCGGCCGGGCCGCCGGGGTCAAGCCCAGCCCGGTCGTCAAGGACGCCGACCTGCCGCTCGACGAGCGCGGCCGGATCAAGACCACGACC
>NZ_JBEXUP010000109.1:0-28537 GCF_040614375.1 Nonomuraea sp. NPDC005983 | reverse complement strand
GGTCGGTGTCCCGTCCTGGAGGGGGCGGTCGCCGGCCGTAAGGCGGGCGGTGCGGGCGATCACCTCGTCCGGGGCGCCCAGCCACAGGTCCAGGCCGAGAGGGCCGGCGATCTCGGCCGCCACCAGGTCGCCCACCGACTTGCCGGTGACCCGCCGCACGACCTCCCCGACCAGGAACCCGTACGTCAGCGCGTGGTACCCGTGCGCCGTCCCCGGCTCCCACAGCGGCCTCTGCCCGGCCAGCCTGGACGCGATCGCCGCCAGGTCCCCGAACTCCTCCACTGGCACAGGGGACTCCACCACCGGCAGCCCCGCCTGGTGGGTGAGCAGGTGCTCGACGGTGACCCCCGCCTTGCCGCCGGACGCGAACTCCGGCCACACCTGCGTCACCGGGCCCGTGACGTCCACGAGCCCGCGCTCGGCGAGCTGGAGCAGCACGGTGGCGGTGATCGCCTTGGTGCACGAGTACGCGAACGCCGGGGTGTCCTCCTGCCAGCGCCGCCCGGTGTGCCGGTCGGCGACGCCGTCCCAGAGGTCCACGACCAGCTCGCCGTCGAGGTAAACCGCGAACGCGGCGCCCAGCTCCTCGCCCTCGGCGAAATGACGCTCGAACACCTCGCGCACGCGCGCGAACCGGGGATCGCAGTGCATGGGACCTCCGCTCGAGAAAGGAAGCGCTTACTTGGTTGCCGAGCCTAACAACTGGGGCCGCTTCGGCCCAGACGACCAGCGCGGGACGCTGAACCTGCTCACGCCCGAGGTGGTGCTCGGCGCGCTCGCGTCCGCGACCTCGGGGCGGGTGCTCAGCCTGGCGATGCCGATCAGGGGCGCCACCTCCTCACCGGCCCCGACGACGGTTCCGCACCTGCGGGGACGTCCGCTGCCGCAGCACTTCATGTCCGTGGACGGCGGCGACTACGCGGCGGGGGCGCGGCCGGTGGGCGCGGGGCTGCGGGTGGCCGACGACGCGCTGATCGTCACCCACCACGGCACGACCACGCACATGGACGCGCTCTGCCACATGTGGTCGGGCGACGAGCTGTACAACGGCCATCCGGCGGCCCGCGTCCGGTCCTACGGCGCGACACGCTGCGGCATCGAGCAGGTGGGCGGGGTCGTCGCTAGGGGAGTCCTCTTCGACGTGCCCCGCCACCTGGGCCTCGACCACCTCCCGGCGGGCCACCGCATCTCCCCGGACGAGCTGGCCGGCCCCGACCTGCGTCCTGGCGACGTCGCCGTGATCCGCACCGGCTGGCCCGCCGTCTGGCAGCGCTCGCGGGAGGAGTACTGGTCGGGCCAGCCCGGACTGTCGGCCGACGCGGGACGCTGGCTGGCCGAGCGCGACGTCTGCGCCGTGGCCGCCGACAACGCGGCGATCGGCGGCCTGAACGCCGGGCAACTCGCCGACGAGGCGCTGGAGGACGACCTGCACCTCATCCTCCTGCACCGCCACGGCGTGCACCTGATCGAGATGCTCTGGCTGGAGGAGCTGAGCGCGTCAGGACGCGACGAGTTCGTCTTCGTCGCCGCCCCGCTTCTGATCGAGGGCGGCACGGGCAGCCCGATCAACCCCCTGGCGATCCTCTGAGAGTGCGTTCCAACTCAAGAGAGCAGCCACACCAGCGCCATGAACGGGATCGAGGACAGGGCGGTAAAGGCGCCCAGACCGAGCGCCAGCGCCGCCCTGCCCGCCCAGATCGCGGCGATCGAGCCGATCACCACCAGCAGGACGAACGCCAGCCAGCCGTACACGATCTGGTTGGGCCATCTGCAGTAGACGCTCTGGTTCTCCCCGCCACAGGGGTCCACGGCGAAGGCTCCGATCACGAAGCTCAGGAACAGGCTGGGGACGGGCACAGCCAGGGCCACGAGGGTGCCGAGGATTCTGGTCATGGGCGGGACGGTAGGCCGGGCGGGTTGACGTCTCATTGACGCCACACATGGGGGCGCGAATCCACTGACCCGGCACCCCGGCGATAGATGGCGCACCGGCCGTCCGGCAGGCCCGCGTGCCGCCCGTCCGGCAGGGCCTCGGGTCGGAGAACCGGCGGGCTACCAGGCGACCGGCAGGCTGCGGACTCCGTAGACCACGGCGTCGTCCTTCGTCGGCACCTCGTCCGCCGGCACGGCCAGCCGCAGGGTCGGGAACCGGTCGAACAGGGCGCGGTAGCCGATCCGCATCTCGATCCTGGCGAGCTGCTGCCCCAGGCACTGGTGGACACCGTGCCCGAACGCCAGGTGCTTGCGCGCCCCCGGCCGGTCGAGCCTGAGCGCGGCGGGGTCGTCGAACAGGTCCGCGTCCCTGTTCGCGGCGGGGAGCGACATCGACACCGTCTCCCCCGCCCTGACCAGCTCGCCCGCGATCTCGACGTCCTCCAGGGCGGCCCGGGTGGGTGCGCCCAGGTGCGCGATCGACAGCCAGCGCAGCAGTTCCTCGACCGCGGTGTCCACGTCGGCGTCCAGCAGCGCCCGCTGTCCGGGGTGCTGGAGCAGCGCGAAGACGCCGAGCCCCAGCATGTTCGCGGTGGTCTCGTGCCCCGCCACGAGCAGGAGGACTGCGACGTTCGCCAGCTCCTCGTCGGTGAGCTCGCCGGTCAGGCCGCTGATCAGGTCGTCGCCGGGGTCGGCGCGCTTGCGCCGCACCAGCTCGCCCAGGTAGCGGGTGAGCTCGGCGACGGCCCGCCGGGAGTCGATGCCCAGCTGGACCAGGTCCGCCGTCTGCTCCTGGAAGAAGTCGTGGTCGGCGTACGGGACGCCGAGCAGCTCGCAGATGACCAGGGACGGGATGGGCAGCGCGTACGCCTGGACCAGATCCACCGGCGGCCCCTGTGCGGCCATCGCGTCGAGCCGGTCGGCGGCGATGCGCTCGATGCGCGGTTCGAGCTGCCGCATCCTGCGCACGGTGAACTGGCCTGTCAGCAGGCGGCGGTAGCGGCTGTGCTCGGGCGGGTCCATGCTGGAGAACAGGCCGGGCGGGGCAGGGCGCCTGTCCTGGCCGGAGGGGACGGGGAAGTGCTTCAGATCCGGCCTCGTGCTGAACCGGGGGTCGGCGAGGACGGTCCTGACGGCGTCGTGGCTGGTGGCGAGCCAGCCGTGATGGCCGTCCGAGAAGACGAGCCTGCCCATCGGGGGCAGGTCGGCGAGCTCGGGCGGCGGGTCGAAGGGGCATCCGGGCGTGCGCTTCACGGGCAGTTCCATGATTGTGAGAGTAGGCTCTCATTTGCGACCTGTCTACCAAAAGCGAATGATCTCCCATGAGTGGACGGAGGGCGCGCTACCCCCGAGAATCGGACCTATGACTGACCGGCCCGTGCAGGGACTGCGTGAGCGGAAGAAGGCCAAGACCAGAGCGCTGATCCAGAAGGAGGCGTTGCGGCTGTTCCGTGAGCAGGGCTATACGGCCACCACGGTCGAGCAGATCGCCGAGGCCGCCGAGGTGGCCCCGAGCACGGTGTTCCGTTACTTCCCGTCCAAAGAGGATCTGGTGCTGGTCGAGGCGTATCCGACCTTCCTTGACGCGCTGAGGGAGGTGCCGCAGGAGATGGGCCCGATCGCGGCCGTCCGGGCGGCGGCGCTGGCCATGCTCGAGGGACGCTCGCCCGAGGAGGTCGCCGACGGGGTGGAGCGGGAGAAGCTCATGCTGAGCGTCCCCGAGCTGTGGGCGGCCAGCCTGGAGAACGTCGGGCGGACCCTGCGCACGCTGCAGGAGACCCTGGCCGAGCGGACCGGGCGCGACGTGGACGACCCGGAGGTGCGCAACGTCACCGGCGCGATCACCGGCGTGGTGGTGGCGGTCTGGCTCGAATGGTCCAAGGATTCCAGCATGGACGTCCCTGCCGAGCTGGACCGGGCCCTGGCCCACCTGGAGGCGGGCCTGCCCCTGTAGCGTCGCGCGCGATGGCGTTCCCGTGCGCGACGACCGGCGTCCCGGCGCGCGCTGGGACGCCGAGCGGGGGTGAGGTGGGCGCGGGGCGAGAGCGACGCCGGAGTCAGGCGCGGGAGTCAGGCGCCGGGGTAGTTGCCGCCGCCGTGGGCCTCGTCGAGGGCGTCGTAGTCGGGGGTGAAGCCGCGCTTGGGGATCGCGTCCACGAAGTCGACGTGCCTGGGCTTCTTGTACGACGCGAGCAGCCCCCTCACGTGCTCGACCAGCTCCTCGGAGGTCGCCGAGGCGTCGGGCCTGAGCGCCACGACCGCCTTGACCGCCTGGTGCCAGGTGGCGTCGGGGACGCCGATGACGGCCGCGTCGGCGACGGCGGGGTGGCTCTTGAGCGCCCGCTCCACCTCCGCCGGGTAGATGTTCTCCACCCCCGACTTGATCATGCGGAGCACGGGGCCGATGAAGGTGATCGTGCCGTCGGGCTCGCGGCGTCCGAGGTCGCCGGTGTGATGCCAGCCGTACCGCGACTTAGCGGCATTTAAGTCAGGCCGGGCGAAATATCCGGAAAAGAGGCTCTTACCGCGCGCGCAGATCTCCCCCACCTCGCCCGGCGGCAGCTCGACCCCGTCCGGACCGAGAATCCGCACCTGCACCAGCGGCGACGGCCGGCCCGCGAACCCTGCCGCGCCCGGAGCGAGCCCGAGGAAGGTGAGCATCCCGCCCACCTCGGTCTGCCCGTACCCGCCCATCTTCGATCGGCACCACGGCGAGCCGTCCACAGTGATCATCTCGTCCCACTCGGCGGAGTGCGAGACGAACCTGAGCGACGACAGGTCGTACTTGCGCCCGGCGTTGGCCGCGACCACCGCGTCGATCATCTGCCCGAACAGGAACGCCTGCGTCACCCGTTCGGCGTCGATGAGCCGGCACACCTCCTCGGCGTCGAACGCGGGCGTGAACACGTTGGTGCCGCCGATCTGGAGCGTGGCCAGGCAGAACATCATGGTGCCGACGTGGAAGAGCGGCCCGTTGTTGAGGAAGGTGAACCCCGGCTCCATCTGGCGGACCACGAGCAGCGCCGCGCTGTGCGAGACGAGCGCCGCGCTGCTGAGCAGGGCCGCGCGGGGACGTCCGTCGAAGGCGGCGGTGTACAGGGCGAGCACCGGCTCACGGTCGTCCACCTGCGGGAACTCCCGCTCGGACGCCTCCGCCAGCATCGCCTCATACGCGCCGCCCGCCTGCACCCAGCCACCGTTCGAGCCGGGGCGGCCCTCGGCGTGCAGGGCCGAGACGGCGTCCGACGGCTCCCAGACGACCACGCGGGGCTCCAGATCGTCCAGGACGAAGCGCAGCTCGTCGGCCGACTGCCGCCAGTTGGCCGGGCAGCAGACGGCGCCCAGCCGGGAGCAGGCCAGCAGCAGTTCCAGCACCGCGTGCGCGTTCTGGCCGAGCCAGAGCACCCGCTCCCCGGCCGTCACGCCCCGCGCCGCCAGCGCGCCGGCGAGGCGGGTGACGCGGGCGTCGAGCTCGGGGTAGGTGAGCCGCAGGTCGCCGTCCACCACGGCCGTCACCTGCGGACGGCTGCGGGCGTGCTCGGCCAGGACGTCGGACAGGGACAGGCTGTGGATCATCACGCCTCCTGGGCGCGGAAAGCGGGCATGACCTCGGCGGCGAAGAAGCGCATGACCTTCTTCATCTCGTACAGCGGCATCGGGCGGGTGCTGCCGAAGTCGCACAGCAGGTTGCCGAACCCGGCGTCACGCAGCAGCGTGACCTGTTCGATCACGCGGGCCGGGTCCCCGATGACCTCCAGTTGCTCCCAGCGGAAGTCGGGGGTGACCGAGCCGCCCTTGAGGTAGCGGTCCTGGTAGTACTCGAACCCCTGGGCGGCCCTGCCGGTCTTCGGGTCGATGGGGGCGCTCTTGGCGTTGAAGATGCGCGAGCGGTCGAAGGCCGCCTCGAACCTGGCCTGGTCCTCGCGCGCCTGCTCCACGGTGGGCGCGACGTAGACGCTGCGGGCCACCACCAGCTCGGCCCCGGCGGGGTGGCCGGCGCGGGCGGCCGTCTCCCGCCAGTTCGCGGCGGCGTCGACGACCTTGCGGAACGGGGCGGCGGGGTCGGCCAGGATCGGCAGGCCGCGCTCGGCGTACATGGTGACGGTCTCGGGGGAGACGGCCGCGACGTGGATCGGAGGGTGCGGGGCCTGGAGGGGGCGGGGGGCGAGCGCGACCTCGGTGCCGGTCCGGTAGAACTTGCCCTCGTGCTGGAAGGTGTCGCGGGTCCACAGGCCCAGGACCACCTCCAACGCCTCGTTGAACCGATCGCGGGCCTCGGCCAGGTCGATGCCGAAGCCCTCGAACTCGAAGCTCTGGTAGCCGCGTCCGATGCCCAGGTCGAGCCGGCCGCCGGAGAGCACGTCCACCTGGGCGGCCTCCTCGGCCACGTGGATCGGGTTGTGCAGCGGCAGCACCACGATCCCGGTGCCCAGGCGCAGGCGCGAGGTGCGCGCGGCGGCGTGGGCGAGCACGGTGAACAGGTTCGGCGCCACGCCGTAGTCGCGGAAGTGGTGCTCGGCCAGCCGTACCCCGTCGAACCCCAGCTCCTCGGCCAGCTCGATGAGTTCGAGGTGGTAGTCGTAGACGTCCTTGAAGCTCTGACCGTCGAACCGGTGGAAGAGGTGGAAGGTGGAGAACTTCATGCGGCAGCCCCTCGGAAGTGAACCAAGCGCTCGCTTGGGAGCGTACCAGCTCCTGCCGCCGTTGTCCTAGGAGAGTGCCGTGGACCGTGACTCACGCTCCGCCGTGGACTCGCGCAGCGGGAGCCGCACCTCGAACCACGTCTCGCCGGGCACCGAGCGCACCTTGAGCTCGCCGCCGTGCCGCCCGGCCACGATCCGGTAGGAGATGTCCAGCCCGAGCCCGGTGCCCTTGCCGACCGACTTCGTGGTGAAGAACGGCTCGAAGATCCGCTCCTTGATCGCGTCGGGCACTCCGGGGCCGGTGTCGCCGATCTCGATGATCGCCTCGTCCTCGTCGTGCGCGGTGCGGATGGTGAGCGTGCCCTCCTCGCCCATGGCGTCGAGCGCGTTGTGGATGAGGTTCGTCCACACCTGGTTCAGTTCGCCGCCGTAGGCGGGGATCGGCGGCAACGTCCAGTCGTAGTCGGTGACGACGCTGATGCTGGGCGGGATCTTGCCGCGGAAGATGGCCAACGTGCTGTCGAGCAGGTCGTGCACGTCGCAGATCTGGAACGGCGCGCGGTCCATCTGCGAGTACTGCTTGGCCGAGCGGATCAGCGAGGTGATCCGCTCGGTGGCCTCGGTGACCTCGCCGAGCATCTGGGAGATCTCGATCGCCTCCGACAGCCAGCGCAGCGCGGCGGGTGTGTGCTCCTCGCCCACCTTCTGCCGCACCTTCTCCAGGTGCACGCTGCCGAACCCGGCGTTGACCAGCGCGGGAGCGAGGTCCCAGGCGTCGTCGACGCCCAGCTCCTCCAACGCCTCGCCCAGCTCGTCCTCGGCGTCGGAGATCTGCAGCGGCGTGCGCGGCGGCAGCGTGCCCACCGCCTCCATGCACGCCTCCTGCGTCTCGATCAGCGCGCGCAGCCGCTCGGGCGGTATGCCGTCCTCGGCGAGCTGGGCCAGCCCCCTCCTGGACGCCCTGATCAGGGTGCGCAGCTCGCTCACCGCGCGCACGGCCGCCGCGGCCGGGTTGTTCAGCTCGTGGGTGAGCCCGGCCGTGATCGTGCCGAGCGCCGTCAGCCGCTGCCGCCTGTCGATGGCCTCCCGCTGCATCCGCCCGCCCGACATCACCCCGTCGAGCAGGTGCATCGCCATCGGGAACCACTCGGCGACGATGTGCGCGAACTTCTTGGCGGGCAGCAGGAAGATCCGCGACGGCGCGGTGGCGCGCAGCGTGCTCTGGTAGTTCAGCGGCGCGCGATCGCCCAGGTAGGCGGAGGTGGCCCCGCCGTACACGCCGGGCTGGGAGGTGCGCGGCATGGCGATGGTTCCGGCGCTGACGGTCTCGGAGAGCATCTGCACCTCGCCCTCGATCAGCACCGCGAAGCAGTCGGCGGGATCGCCCTGCCGGACGATGTCCTCGTTCTGCTCGTAGGAGCGGACCTGGCCGCTCATGGCCAGCTTGGTGAGCTGCTCGTCCGTCAGGCGTTCGAACAGGAAGAGCTTGCGCAGTTCGTCGATGTCGACTGTCATTGCTTCTCCAGGTAACGGTGCACCAGCGCGACCGCCATCGCGCCCTCTCCGACGGCGGAGGCCACCCGCTTGATCGAGTCGGCCCGCACATCGCCCGCGGCCAGCACTCCCGGCACGTTGGTCTCCAGGAAGTACGGCTCGCGCCTGAGTGTCCAGTTGCGCGGCCGCTTACCGCCGTGCACCAGGTCGGGCCCTGTCAGCACGAAGCCCTTCTCGTCGCGCTCGACCGTCTCGCCCAGCCACGAGGTGTACGGCTCCGCGCCGATGAACACGAACACCCACTGGGCGTCGACCGTGCGCTCCTCGCCTTTGGTCGAGAGCGTGAGCCCTTCCAGGTGCGTGTCGCCGTGCCCGCCGGTGACCTGGGTCTGGACGTGCACCTCGATGGTGGGGATCGCCTGGATCTGCTCGATGAGGTAGTGCGACATGGACTTCTCCAAACCGTCACCCCTCACCAACAAATGGACCTTGCTCGCAAATCCCGACAGGTAGACGGCCGCCTGCCCGGCCGAGTTGGCGGCGCCCACCACGTACACCTCGCTGCCCTGGCAGGACGGCGCCTCGGTCAGGGCCGCGCCGTAGAAGACGCCCCTGCCGACGAAGTCATCGAGGCCGGGCGCGTCCAGGCGGCGGTAGGCGACGCCGGTCGCCAGGATCACCGCGTGGGCCGCGATCTCGCCGCCCTCCTTGAACCCGACCACCCGCGCCTGCCCGCGCGCCTCCAGGCGGGTGACCTTGCGCGCGGTCAGCAGCTCGGCGCCGAACTTCAGCGCCTGCCTGCGCGCCCGGTCGGCGAGCTGCCCGCCGGAGACTCCGTCGGGGAAGCCCAGGTAGTTCTCGATCCTGGAGCTCTGGCCCGCCTGACCGCCCGACGCGTGCGCCTCCACCAGCACCGTCTTCAGCCCCTCGGACGCGCCGTACACGGCCGCGCCCAGCCCGGCCGGGCCGCCTCCGACCACGATCAGGTCGTAGAAGTCGGTGGCGGGGGTGGTCGACAGGCCCACCGCCTTGGCCAGCGTGGCCTGGTCGGGCGACTCCAGCGTGACCCCGTCGGCCGTGACGACCAGTGGCAGGTGGCAGTTCTCCCCGGCCGCCGCGACGAGCTGGGCGCCTTCCGGGTCCTCCGACAGCATCCACTGGTACGGCACGTGGTTGCGCGCCAGGAAGTCGCGCACCTTGTAGGACGGGGCCGACCACCGGTCGCCCACCACCCGCAACTCCGCCACTTCCACCCTGTCGGTGCGCTGCCACGCGTCGAGCTGGCCGTCGATCACCGGGTAGAACTTCTCCTCCGGTGGGTCCCACGGCTTGAGCAGGTAGTGGTCGAGGTCGACCACGTTGATCGCCTGGATCGCGGCGTCGGTGTCGGCGTAGGCCGTCAGCAGCACCCGGCGCGCGTACGGGTACATGTCCATGGCGGCTTCCAGGAACTGCACTCCGTTCATCTGCGGCATCCGGTAGTCGGCGAGGATCGCCGCCACCTCGTCGCCGCGCAACCGCATCTCCTTGACCGCCTCGATGCCCTGGTCGGCGGCCTCGGCGCGGACGATCCTGTACTGCTGGCCGTAGCGGCGTCTCAGGTCACGGGCGACTGCCCGCGACACGCCCGGATCGTCGTCGACCGTCACGATGACCGGCTTGTCCATGCCCCTACCTTCTCCACTGGTCCCTAAAAGCAGGATGTCACGCGTTTCCCCATGTGTGAGCCTGCCCTCCTATCATGTCCCGATGGGCACCCGTGATCGCATCCTCGACGCCGCCGAGCAGGCGATTCACGAGTACGGCATGGCCGGTGCCACCACGAAACGGATCGCGCGGCTGGCCGGCTGCTCGGAGGCGCTGCTCTACAAGCACTTCGACGGCAAGGAGGCGCTGCTCCTGGCCGTCCTGCTGGAGCGGCTGCCCGCGCTCGGCCCCGCGCTGGAGACCCTGCACAAGGGCGTCGGCCAGGGCGACGTGGTCGCCAACGTCACCGAGTTCGCGCTGGCCGCCGTCGACTTCTACACGCGGGCCGCGCTGATCGCCTCAGGTCTGCTCGGCGACCCATCGCTCCTGGCGGGGTTCCGGGCGATGCTCGCCGAGCAGGGCACCGGCCCGCACATGCCGATCGCGGCCGTCGCGGGCGCCCTCGCCGAGGAGCAGCGGCTCGGCAGGATCGACCCCGGCATCGACGCCGACGCGGCCGCCGCACTGCTGATGGGCGCCTGCTTCCACCGGGCGAACCTGTCGTACCTGGTCGACCTGGCGGGCGAGCCGGGGCCGTGGGCGGCCTCGATCGTGCGGACCCTGCTAAGGCGATGACGGGGCTCAGGCGACGACCCGGCTCTCGCCGCCGTCGACCAGCATCGAGATCCCGTTCACGAACGAGGCGCGCTCGCTGGCCAGGAACGCCACCACGTCGCCCACCTCCTCCGGACGTCCGATCCGCCCCACCGGCACGGACTTGCCGCGTGCGGCGACGTCGCCTCCCAGCTCGCGCAGCCGCTCGGTGTCGATCGGGCCGGGCAGCACGTTGTTGACCAGCACCCCGTCGCCGCCGACCTCCCTGGCCAGGGTGCGGACGATCCCGGCCACGGCCGAGCGGGTCGCGTTCGACAGGGCCAGCCCGTCGATCACCTCGCGGACCGACCTGCTGGTGACGGTGACGATGCGGCCCCAGCCGCGCTCGCGCATGTCGGGCAGCACCGCGTGCATCAGGCGGACCGTGCCGAGCAGGTTGCGCTGGACGGCGACGTCCCAGTCGGCCAGGCTGACCTCGACGAAGCGCCCGGCGGGCGGCCCGCCCGCGTTGGCCACCAGGATGTCGATCGGCCCGAGCACCTCGCGCGTCTCGGCGACCACCCGGAAGGCGGCCTCCTGGTCCTCCACGTCGGCCAGCACCGCGTGCACCACGCCGCCGAACTCCTGCAGCTCGACCACCGCGTCGGCCAGCCGTTCCGGATTCCGCGCGCTGACGCAGACGTCGCAGCCCTCGCGCGCCAGGCTTTTCGCGGCGGCCAGCCCGATGCCCGCGCTGCCGCCGGTGACGAGGGCGACCCTGCCCCTGATGCCGAGATCCATATGGGGACTATAGGTCGTAGGGCCGGTAGCTGAGCAGGTCACCGGGCTCGAGCACCTCGCAGAGCGTGCTGAACCTGACGGCCTCGGCCCGCCCGTTCTTCAGGGTCGACAGGTTCACGTTCGCGACGCCCAACATAAGACAAGAGGGTTCGTCAGGCCGGTTGCACGTGGGTGAGCTTCTCCGGGTTGAGCACTCCGTACATCTCCTGGATCCGGCCGTCGCGGATGTCGAGAAAGATCAGCTGCTTGTTGTCGCCGATATCCGTCAGCAGCGCGGGGCCGCCGTTCGCCTCGACCAGGCGCATGCCGTGGAACTCGTATCGGGACATCAGCCCGGTGAGGAAGGCCACCACCTTGGCGCGGCCCAGGATCGGGCGCAGCGCCGCGCGGACCTTGCCGCCGCCGTCGTTCCAGGCCACCACGTCCTCGTGCAGCAGGTCGGTGAGCGCGGCCAGGTCGCCGCCGCTCGCCGCGTCCATGAACTTCAGCAGCAGCCTGGCGTGCTCCTCGTCACTGGGACGGAACCGCTCCCGGCCCCCGGTGAGCCGCGTCGAGGCGCGGTGGTACATCTGCCGGGCGTTGGCGACGGACGAGCCGACGATCCCGGCGATCTCGTCGTACGGCAGCTCGAACGCCTCACGCAGCACGAACACCGCCCGCTCCGGCGGCGACAGGCGCTCCATCAGGTGCAGGGTCGCGTACGAGACGGTGTCGCGCAGTTCGGCGGTGTCGAGCGGGCCCACCTCCGAGGTGCTCACCGGTTCCGGCAGCCACGGACCCGTGTACGCCTCGCGCTTGACCCGCGCCGAGCGGAGCTGGTCGAGCGCCAGCCGCGACACCACGGTGATCAGGAAGGCGCGCGGCTCCCTGATCTCCGCCTTGTCCGTGCCCTCCCAGCGCAGCCAGGCCTCCTGCACGACGTCCTCCGCGTCCCACATGCTGCCGAGCAGGCGGTATGCCAGCCCGAGCAGCAGCGGACGGTACTCCTCGAAATCCACAGGCGGCATCATGCCGTCCCCCCGAGCATCGCGGCGCGGCGGGGGCGCCAGTTGAGGCAGAGCCTGGCCCGGCTGTTGTCGGCGCCGCGGAGCCTGGTCAGGTACGCCACGCCGAAGCTGCCCACGGCGAGCCTGGCGAGCCAGGCCGGGACCCGCTTGGGCTCCGGGGCGCCCAGCTCGGCCGCGTAGGCGGGCAGCCAGTCGCGGAACCTGATCGGGTTGTCGTCGACGACGTTGAGCGCGCCGGTGACGTCCCTGTCGAGGGCGGCGACGATCGCGGTCGCGGCGTCGTGGGAGTCGGTGAACGACAGCACCGAGCCGCCGTCGCCGACGATCGGCAGCTTGCCCGCCCTGACGGCCTGCGTGGTCGAGCCGTCGTCGGCGTAGACCGAGCCCGGCCCCGTGAGATGGCCGATGTAGGGCCGTGGCTGGGAGGAGGACGGACGAGGGGCGTCCGATGTGACAGCTGACGGGTAGAAATGTGGTGATAACCGTGATGTGGTTGAGCCGTGGCGAGAAATCTGATCCTTTCGGGAGGGCCGTTCCACGACTTCGACGCCACCTCAGCCGCGCTCGCGGACGTGCTGGCCGAGGTGGGCATCGAGTCGGACGTCACCGAGGACATCGCCGGGGCGCTCAGCGAACCGCCGGAGGTCCAGCTGATCACCGTCAACGCGCTGCGGTGGCAGATGGACCTGGACCGCTTCGACGGCCTCCGCGCGCGATGGCGCTTCGCGTTGCCCGCGCAGGCCCGCACCACCCTGCTCGACCACCTGGACCGGGGCGGCGGCCTGCTGTGCATGCACTCGGCCTCGATCTGCTTCGACGACTGGCAGGGCTGGCCCCGCGTCCTCGGCGGCTGCTGGACCTGGCCCACCTCGCACCACCCGCCCCTGGGCTGGACGGGAGTCCGCGTCCACGGCGACCACCCGATCGTGGCGGGCCTGCGGGACTTCGACCTGGTGGACGAGGTCTACAGCGACCTGGACGTCCTGCCGGACGTGCAGCCGCTGGCGTCGTCGAACGGCCAGCCCCTGGTGTGGGCGCGCCCCGTGCGGAGGGGCAGGGTCGTGTACGACGCGCTGGGCCACGACACGAGGTCCTACGACAACGAGATCCACCGGACCCTGCTGCGACGGGCGGCCCTGTGGCTGCTCAAACGCCCGGTCACCGTCACCGACTGACAGGGGCGGCGCCGGCCCCGGCCAGCGGAACCTCCGCGAGGGTCCCGTCGGGAGCGAGTTCGAGCGCCGCCACGGCGTCGGCGCCCTGAAGGACCTGCGACAGGCAGATCACCTGCGTGGCGCCGACCCGTTCCCTGAACGGCGCGTGCATGTGGCCGCAGACGTGGACCTGGGGCGCGAGCAGGTCTGTCAGCGCGCGGATGTCGTCGCGGCCGACGGGGATCCTGCCGTGGTGCAGGTAGGAGAGCCCGGACGGCCACTCGTGCGTGATGAGCAGGTCGATGCGCCTGCCCTGGGCCTGGTCGAGCAGGCGCTCGACGTGCGGCCTGGTGAAGTAGCCGTACTCCTTGAGCCGCTCCGGCGTGATCGGGGGCGGCTCCTCGGGCTCGCTGAAGTGCCGCGAGTAGATGCCCGACAGGAAGGCGACCTGGAGCCCGGCGACCTGGGCCACCCCGGAGCGGCCGAGGAAGTGGAAGCCGGGCGCCCACTCGCCGGGCCCCTGCGCGTCGAGCGCGGGCCAGGGCTCGTGGTTGCCGCCGATGAAGTGAACGGGAGCGCTCATTGTGCGGTGGCCCGCCGCGTACTGCGGGAAGTCGCCGACCTTGCGGTGCTTAGCAGGCCCGCCGACTCCGAGGCTGTCGGTCGCCGTCCTGTTCGGCTCGGCGTCGCCGACGCTGAAGATGGCGTCGACGGGGCCGACGTGCCGCCGGACGAGGGCGTCGGCCTTGGCGAAGGTGGCGTGGATGTCGCCGACGAGCGCGAATCTCATGCGCCGATCATGGCGATGGCGGGCTGCGCCGGACAACCGGATTTGTCCGGCACCGTCCAGGGCGGCCTGCCGCTCACGCCTGCCCAGAAGGAGGTCAGCCGCCGTACGGGCGGGTGATGATCTCCAGGTTGTGCCCGTTGGGGTCCGACCAGTACAGGCCGCGCCCGCCGTCGTTGGTGTTGATCTCGCCCGCGGCGCGGTGGTGGGGGTCGGCCCAGAAGGGCAGGCCGCGCTCCTTGATCCTTCCCCAGATCTGGTCGAACTCCTCCTCGGTGACCAGGAAGGCGTAGTGCTGGGGGTGCACCGGACCGTCGGCCTGCAGGACGTCCAGAGAGACGCCGTTGCCCAGCTCGACGACCCGGAACGGGCCGTAGACCGGCGCGGGTTCCAGCCCGAGGAGGTCCGCCAGGAAGGCGGCGGTGCCGTCGCGGTCGGTGGCCTCGACGATGGTGTGGTTCAGTTGTGCGGTCACGGCTCGGCTCCTGTCTGCGGTCGCGGTGAGCCCGGCGACAGGATGCGTGCTGACTCCGACTCCTGGGCCAGGCGGCGCAGCGCGTCGAACGCTCTGCCGTACAGGACCGTACCCAGCACCAGCGCTTCCACCGCCGTGTCGCGCGGCCCGTCGTACGGGACGGTGTGCATGTCGACCTCCGAGACCAGCCGGTAGGCCGCCTCGGCGTACGGCGACAGGTCGGTCGACAGGCCGAGCTGGCGCATCCTGACAAGGGTCTGGGCCAGCTCGTCCCTGGCGGGCGCCTGCTGTTCGACGCTCCAGCCGAGGCCGGAGAGGAGGTCGTCGACCTGGGCGCGGGCGGAGTCCCATTCGGGGCCGGGCTCGGGCTGGACGGCGGGCGCGAGCGCGTAGTGCGCGGTGCCGAGCATGTAGTGGACGGGCATCGACTCGTCCTCCACCGCATTGATGATCTTCTTGATGGACGCGACGGGCAGCCTGCCCACCTCCAGCAGGGCCCTGATGAGGCGGAGCCTGCGCAGGTGGGAGTCGCCGTACTCGGCCCGCGTGGCCGCCACCTGCTCCCCTTGGTGGAGCAGGCCCTCGCGGAGGTAGTACTTGATCGTCGGGATCGCCACACCGGACTCGGCGCTCAACTCGGAGATGCGCATCGTTAGATAATAGCGCTATCCAGCGCGGGCGAGATGGCGGGCGGCGCTGACGAGCTCGTGCGCGTCGGACCGGCGGTTCCAGAGGAAGACCACCTCGATCGGCGGCACGTCCTCGGCTATCGGCAGGAACGCCAGCCCCTCGGGGACCCAGACGCCCTCCCGGACCGACAGGGTATACCCGGCGCCCGCCTCGACCATGGTGATCGCCAGATCGTGGGTCGCCGCGCCGGGCCCGAGGCGGGGATGCAGGCCGTGCCGGACGAAGCCTTCGAGGTAGCGGCGGGCGCCCGCCACGGCGTCCGACTCCGGCATGACGAGCGGCTCCGACGCCAGGTCCGCGAGGCTTACCGTCTCGCCCGTGGCCAGCGCGTGGGCGCCGGGCAGGAGGGCGCGGACGGGAGAGCGGTGGACGAGCATGCGGGCGACGCCCCGGGGGAGCGAGCCGGGGGCGTACCCGAGCCCGGCCTGCAGGGTTCCGTCCATGATGGAGATGATCTGCTCCGCCGTGCTCATCGGGGCGACGCGCAGGCGCGCCCCCTGGAGCTGCGACAGCAGGCGGGCCGCCACGTCGCCGAGCCCGTCCGCGACGCCCAGCCTGGCGGTCTGGCCCTTGCCGCGGGCGGCGGAGACGGCCCGCTCGAAGGCGTCGACGGCCACGGTCGCCTGGGCAAGGAACGCCTCGCCCGCCTCGGTGAGGCGGACCCCGCTGGAGGAGCGGGTGAACAGTTCGACGCCGATCTCCTTCTCCAGGGATCTGAGCTGCTCCGACAGGGTGGGCTGGGCGATGCGGAGCACGGTGGAGGCGCGGCGCAGGCTGCCCGCGTGGGCGGTCGCGATCGCGTACCGGACGTGGCGGAGATCCATCGCTCACCTCGAGATGATGGGGGAGCTGGGCTATCGGATGATCGCATTTCTCCGCCGTGGAACGGGATATCCGCCGCGAACCGGTTTGGTTGCCATCGAGTGACGATCTTCGAGTTCCGTCCCACCTTGTCAAGCAAGCGCTTGCCCGTTTCGGTGTGCCCGGATACCGTGACAGGCGAGCGCCGTGACCGCCCGTCGGACGGGGCGCGGCCCGCTCAGGCGGGACGGTCACGGCCGGGAGCCGTCATGCGACCCGGACGGGCGCGGCCGCTCCGGCGGGAAGGGAGGCGGCATGCAGCCGTTCGCCGGGCGTGCGGCGGTGGCCGGGATCGGGATGACCGCGCTGACCCGCGAGTCCGGCAGGAGCGAGCTGGACCTGGCCGTCGAGGCGTGCCGGGCGGCCTGCGCCGACGCGGGCATCGCCCCCGCGGAGGCCGACGCCGTGCTCAGCTACCACCTGAACGACTCCGCCCCCGTCACCCAGGTCGCCAGGGCGCTGGGGATCGAGCGGCTCGGCTGGCACAACGACATCGCCGGGGGAGGGACGCAGGCGGCGTCCATCCTGGGCGACGCGGCAATGCTGATACACGCCGGTTTAGCGCGAAATATCGTTATCTATAGGGCGCTCAACGGCCGCTCCGGCAAGCGCATGACCGCCGTCTCCACCGGCGCCCAGGAGCGGTTCACCTACGGCCTGGCGGGACCGATCCCGCTGTTCGCCCTCGCGGCCACCCGCTACCTGCACGAGACGTCCCTCACCGAGGAGCACCTGCACGCCGTCGTCGCCCAGTCGCGCGACAACGCCGCGACCAACCCCAGGGCCCTGCGCCGGGAGCCGCTCACGTTCGACGACTACCTGGCCAAGCCGTACGTCTGCACGCCGCTGCGCACCGCCGACTGCTGCCAGGAGACCGACGGCGCCTGCGCGCTCGTCGTCAGCGGGGTGCTCGGCGGCCCGCGCGTGCACGCGGTCGTGCGCGGCGGCGGGCCCGGCTGCTCGGCGATGGACCGCTCGCCCGACGTCACCGCGATCTTCTCCGGGTACGTGGCGCCCATGCTGTGGGAGGCGTCGGGCATGCGGCCGTCCGACGTGGACGTGGCGCTGCCGTACGACGCCTACTCCTGGCTCGTGCCACGCCAGCTGGAGGACTTCGGCCTGGTGGGGCGGGCGGACCTCGGCCCGTACCTGCTGGAACGGCGGCACGCCTGGGTGAACCCGCACGGCGGCCTGCTGTCGGAGGGCTACGTGCACGGGTTGAACAACCTCGCCCAGGCGGTCCGCGAGCTGCGGAACGGCCGCGAGGTGGCGCTCGTGACCGGGTTCGGCGGCAGCTACGGGAGCGCGGCGCTGCTCGTGGCGTGAAATGCTCGGGGGACGGCCGACATGAAGAGGGTGTC
Organism: Nonomuraea sp. NPDC005983; assembly: GCF_040614375.1. Classification (NCBI taxonomy): domain Bacteria; kingdom Bacillati; phylum Actinomycetota; class Actinomycetes; order Streptosporangiales; family Streptosporangiaceae; genus Nonomuraea; species Nonomuraea sp. NPDC005983. The sequence goes on along the minus strand of NZ_JBEXUP010000109.1, from coordinate 11,052 downwards.
CGATATCCCCCGAAAGAGGAGGCCGACCATGGGAACCGCCCGTGGATGACGACCGGAAGACCCGGTTCGAGGCCGTCTATAGACAGACATATGAGCGGATCCTCGGATATGCCGTCCGGCGCTGCGAGTCGCCCGAGGACGCGGCCGACGTGGTGGCCGAGACGTTCGCCATCGCCTGGCGCCGCGTCGACACCCTCCCGCGCGGCGACGAGGCCAGGCTCTGGCTGTACGGCGTGGCCAGGAACGTCCTGGCCAACCATCGCCGCGGCCTCGACAGGCACCGCGCGAGGAACGCGCCGCTCGACACCGACCTCGCCGACCTCTACCTGCGTCCCCCCGAGGACGGTGGCCACGACGTGAGCGCGATCGCCGCGGCCTTCCGCGAGCTGTCCGACGACGACCGCGAGCTGCTGACGCTCGTCGCCTGGGAGGGGCTCGACCACGGCCAGGTCGCCAAGGTCCTGGACTGCTCGCGCAACGCCGTCCGCATCCGCCTCCACCGCGCCCGCAAGCGCTTCGCCAAGGCGCTCGACGGAGCCGGGAGCACCGGGAGCACCGGGAGCACCGGGGGTACCGCCAACCGCTTCGCTGTGGAGTCCGTATGAACGAGCTGAACCATCTCGCCAGGGTCAGCGACCGCGAACTGGCCGGGCGGGCGTCCGGCGCGGGGGCGCGGGCGCTGCTCGAGGCCATCGTCACCGACGAGATCACCGCCGGCGATCCAGTGCCGCGCCCGAGGGCGCCGCGCCGGACACGACGGCTCGTCGTGGGGTTCGTCGCGACCGCCGCGCTGGTGGCCGCGGCCGTCGTCGGCCCCAGCCTGCTGACGAACGGCGAGGGCACCGCCACCTCCTACGCCAACTCCGCCATCGACGTCGAGCTGCGCGGCGACACGTGGGTGGCCAGGGTGAAGGACCCGTACGCCGACCACGCCCTGTACGCCGAGGCCTTCAAGGCGGTGGGCCTGGACGTGGGGCTGAATCTCGTTCCCGTCTCCCCGCCCAGAGTCGGCCAGGTCGTGCGGATGGCCTTCGAGGGAACCGTGGGCAACGGCAAGGGTGTCGGTGGCACCACGGAGCCGGAGGGGTGCACGCTGGGCCAGGTCGGATGCTCCCTCGCCGTCACGGTGGATCGCGGTTTCATCGGCAAGGGCGTCATCAGCCTGGGCAGGGCGGCGAAGCCCGGCGAGAAGTACCAGGACGCCGGGCCGGCCAGCCGCAAGGGCGGGATGCTCGCCGGGTACCGCGCGGACGAGCGCACCGTGGGAGAGGTTCTGGCGGAGGTGCGCCGGCGCGGCCTCAAGGCCGTCTTCCAGATCATCGACCCCAGCCCCGACGGCCACGGCTACGGCGTCGACCCGAAGCGGCAGTCGGCCCACGTCGGCGACGACTGGATCGTCTGGGAGGCCGAGTCGGAGGAGGCAGGCGTCGTCCGCCTGTTGGTGACCAAGGAGCGCCTGCCCAAGAACCCCGTCTACGGCGGCCACAAGCCCGACGACGCGGACTGACCGCCGCTTCAGGGGCCGACGAAGCGCGGGTGGAGCTCCTCGGCCTCTCGCGGGTCGAGGAGGGCCCGGGCGGCCAGCCAGGCCGCCGCGCCCGCGCCGTCCTGGGCGGTCGTCACGGTGACGTCGCCGAGCAGCTCGCGCACGGCCTCCCGCACCGGGCCCTCGCTGGTCAGGACGCTGCCCGCGAGCACCACCGGACCCGAGACGTGGACCCGCCTGACGGTGGCCACCAGATGCCCCGCCGCTCGCCGGACGATGTCCAGCGCCAGCGGGTCGCCCTCCGCGGCGGCCCTGCTGACCAGCGCCGACAGCGCGGCCAGTCGCATGTGGTCGGCCTGCGCGAGCCGCACCACCCGGTCGGCGTCCTTGCGCGGGGTGGGGCCACGCTCGGCGCCCAGGAAGTGCTCGACGACCAGTTCAACGAGCATGCCTGTCGCGGCCCCTCCCGCGGCACCTTCAGGGGCGCCGCCGGTGGGGTCCTCAGCGGTGCGGCGGTCGAGCGCGGCGACGGCCGCCCTGGCCGCCTCCCGGCCGATCCAGAAGCCGGACCCCTCGTCGCCGAGCAGCCAGCCCAGCCCGTCGGCGATGGCGGCCAGCTGGAAACCGGAGATCCTGGCGGCCACCGCGCCGGTGCCCGATAGCAGCAGCGCCCCCTCCGGCGCGGGGGAGCCCGCCACGTACGCGATCGGCACGTCGCCCGTGACCCGCGGCCCCACGGTGATGCCGTGCTCGCCCCAGACCTTGGCCAGCTCGGGTTTCAGCGCCTCGACCGTGCCCGCCACGCCCGCCAGGGACGCGACGACCCGAGACCCGTCATGCGAGCCGAGCGCCTGCCCGAGAGCCTCGGCGATGGCGCCGACCGCCTTGGCCAGCCCGTGGGCCGTGGGGTTGCCCGCGCCCGCCCGGGCGTAGCCGACCCGGGTGCCGTCGAGAGCGTGGACCGCGACGCGGGTGGAGGTCGCGCCGGCGTCAACTCCGACGACCAACGAGTTAGTCACGGTCCGATTTTGGGGGTTGACGTGACCGGGAAGCAAGAATAATTTTCGCCAGAAGACCGAGTATTCGGAAGGAATATTCGTGACTTCAGGAGCTCTCGGGCGCGTCGAGACAGAGCTGCCCGGCCTGCCGGAGGCGTTGCGCCGGGTAGGCGAGGTGATCCTCGGCGATCCCGCCGAGGCCGCCCGATCAACGATCATCGCGCTCGCTGAACGGGCGGGCAGCTCGCCCGCCACCGTGACCCGGTTCTGCCGGGCTTTCGGCTTCTCCGGCTACGCCGAGCTGAGGGTCGCGCTGGCGACCGAGACGGGCAGGGCCGCGCAGGCGGGCTGGGGCGCGGGCGTGGGGCATGAGATCGGCCCCGACGACCCGCTCGACTCCGCGATCGAGGTGATGGCCGCCGCCGACGCCAGGCTGATCCAGGACACCGCCGCCCAGCTCGACTCCGGCATCGTCGCCCAGGTGGCCGACGCCATCGTGGCCGCGCCCAGGGTGCTCCTGGTCGGCGTCTCCACCAGCGGGAACGTCGCCACCATGCTCGAAGGGCGGCTGCGCCGCATCGGCGTCCCCGGCTGGAGCGCGGGCGACGCGCACGTGGCGCTGTCGGAGGCCGCCCTGCTCGGCGCGGGCGACGTCGCGATCGGCATCAGCCACCGCGGACGCACCCGCGAGGTCATGGAGGCGATCGCCGAGGCGGGCAGCCACGGCGCCACCACGGTCGCGGTCACCTCCTTCGCCCGCTCCCCCCTCGCCGAGCTGGCCGACCTGGTGCTGACGACGGCCAGCAGGGAGACGACGTTCAGACTCGGCGGCCTGGCCGCCGTCCACTCGCAACTGTTCGTGCTCGACGCGGTTTACGTGGCGGTCGCGCAACGCACGTATGAGCGTACGAACGAGGCGTTCGAGCTGACGATCAGCGCCGTGGAGAGTCATCGGGTGGAAAGAGGCTGAATGACGTACGCATCGCAGGTACTGCGGCTGGCCGGCGAGGTCGCGGAGACCCAGCGCGAGCAGGTGGGGCGGGCCGCGGCGCTGCTCGTCGAGTCGCTGAGGGCGGGTGGCGTGGTGAACGCCTTCGGCTCCGGCCACTCCGAGGCCATCGCCATGGAGATCGCCGGACGGGCCGGCGGTCTCGTGCCGAGCAACCGGCTGTCGCCGCGCGATCTCGTCCTGTACGGGGGGCAGCCGCCGAGCGTGCTCAACCCGGAGTTGGAGCGCGACCCCGCGGTGGCCCAGCGGATCTACGACCTGGCGCCCGTCGAGCCGCAGGACGTGTTCGTGCTCATCTCCAGCTCGGGCGTGAACGGCACGGTCGTCGAGCTGGCCAGGATCGTCAAGGAGCGCGGCCACCCGCTGATCGCGCTGACCTCGGTCAGGCACAGCACCCAGATGACCTCGCGCCACCCGTCCGGCGCCAAGCTGCTCGATTTGGCCGACGTCGTGCTGGACAACGGCGCGCCGTACGGCGACGCGATCCTCGAACTGCCGGGCGGCGGCAGCTACGGCGCGGTCTCGACGATCACTTCGGCGCTGCTCGCCCAGATGATGGTCACCGAGGCGGTCGACAGCCTCGTGGCCCTCGGCGAGACGCCGCCCATCTACCTGTCGGCCAACGTGGCCGGCGGCGACGAGCACAACAGAGCCCTGGAGAGCCGTTACGCAGGGCGGATCAGACGTGGAGCATGAAATAAGTCAGGAGTAGTCATAATGCCGAACACCCCCCGCATCACCCGTCGTGAGCTCCTTCGCGGAGCCGCGCTGGTCCCGGTGGCGGGCGCGCTGGCCGCGTGCGCCACCCCCGCCTCCAAGGCGCCCGCCTCGTCGTCGGCGGCGCCGGTCGCGACCAGCGCGGCCAACCCCTTCGGCGTCGCCGCCGACAAGCCGCTGGAGATCTGGATCTTCGACGGCGGCTTCGGCAACGCGTACGCCAAGGACATCCACGAGCCGCTGTTCAAGATCAAGTATCCGAAGGTGGAGATCAAGCACAACGCCACCAAGGAGATCACCAAGGTCCTTCAGCCACGCTTCGCGGGCGGCAACCCGCCCGACGTGATCGACAACTCCGGCGCGAACGCCATGGACATGGGCGCGCTCGCCCAGGACGGCCAGCTCCAGGACCTGGCCCCCCTGCTCGACGCGCCGAGCTGGGACGACCCGAACGTCAAGGTCAGGGACCTCCTCGACCCCGCGGTGATCGACATCGGCACCTACGACGGCAAGTTCAACGTGGTCGGCTACGTGAACTACATCCACGGCATCTGGTACTCGCAGAAGGTCTTCAGGGACAACGGCTGGGCCATCCCGAAGACCTGGGACGAATTCCTCAAGCTCTGCGAAACAATCAAAAAGTCCGGCAAGATGGCACCTTTCACTTATGCCGGGAAGTTTCCCCAGTATCTCTATGAGCCGCTGCTGACCATGGCCGCGAAGATCGGCGGCAACGAGGTGCTGGTCAACATCGACAACCTCGAAGACGGCGCCTGGACGTCGGAGCCGATGAAGGCCTCCGCGAAGGCGTGGGCCGAGGTCGGCAGCAAGTACCTGCTGGAGGGCACGGCCGGGCTCGACCACGTGCAGACCCAGACGGCGCAGAACAAGTACAAGGTCGCCATGCTGCCGTCGGGCTCCTGGCTGGAGAACGAGCAGAAGTCCACCACCCCGGCCGACTTCGAGTACGGCATGTTCCCCATCCCCGACTTCACCAGCTCCGACAAGATGCCGTACGGCACCCTGCACACGCAGCCGGGAGAGTCGTTCATCGTCCCGTCCAAGGGCGCCAACCCGCAGGCGGGCATGGAGTACCTGCGGGCCATGCTGTCAAAGAAGGCGGCCGGCGACTTCAGCGAGCTGGTGCGCACCGTGTCCACGGTCAAGGGTGCGGGCGACGGCCGGCAGCTGTCGCCCGGGGCCAAGAGCGCCACCGAGGCGCTGACCGCCGCCGGCACGAACACCGTCTACTACCGCTGGCGCACCTGGTACGCGCAGCTCAACGACGAGGCCGTCGCCGCCACCGGCGAGCTCATGACCGGCGGGCTGACGCCCGACAAGTACCTGGAGCGCCTGCAGAAGAAGGCCGACGAGATCAAGAACGACTCCTCGATCAAGAAGTACAAGCGCTGATGTACAACCGCTACCGCCGTGGGCTGTTCATCACCGCGTTCCTGGCAGCCCCGGTGGCGCTCTACCTCATCTACGTGATCTCGCCGTACGTCCAGGCGTTCTACATCGCGACGACGAACTGGCGCGGAGTGAACGCCACCCCCGAGTTCGTGGGGGTGGAGAACTTCGTCCGGCTCTTCGGCGACGGAATCTTCTGGAAGGCCGTCACGCACAACGCCGCGCTGCTCGTGCTCCTGCCGCTGCTGACGATCGTGATCGCGCTGTTCTTCGCCTTCCTCCTCAACGTGGGCGGCGCCGGGCGGGGCGTGGGCGGCATCAGGGGTTCCAAGTTCTACCGGGTGGTGTTCTTCTTCCCGCAGGTGCTGTCCGTCGCGGTGGTGGCCGTGCTGTTCCAGCAGGTGTTCCGGCCGGACGGCAGCGGCATGCTGAACGGGCCGCTGATGGTGCTGGGCGTCAAGCCGATCGGGTTCCTGTCGAACCCGGACATCGCCTTCTGGTCGGTGCTCGGCGTGATGATCTGGCAGGCGGTCGGCTTCTACGTGGTGCTGTTCTCAGCGGGGCTCGCCTCCATCCCGAACGACATGTTCGAGGCGGCGCAGATCGACGGGGCGGGCCGGCTGAGCCTGTTCTTCCGCATCACGCTGCCCCTGCTCTGGGACACCGTCCAGGTGGCCTGGGTCTACCTCGGCATCATCGCCCTCGACGTCTTCGCGATCGTCTGGGTGATGACCGACCAGCACGGCGGGCCCGACTTCTCCACCACCGTGATGGCCGCCGAGATCTACCGCAACGCGTTCAGCTACTTCCGCTTCGGCTACGCCTCGGCCCTCGGCGTGGTGATGTTCCTGTTCACCGTCGGCTTCGCGATCCTCTCGCTGCGCCTCTCGCGGCGCGAACGAATCGAGTACTGATGACGACCACGACCTCCTGGACGGTGGCGAACTCGCGCAAGCTCGCCCGCGAGGAGCGCAGGAGGCGGCTCGGCCCCCTGTCGGTCCTCACGCACGTCGCGCTGCTGCTGTGGACCGTGCTGGTCGCGGTGCCGATCCTGTGGACGTTCCTGGCCTCGGTCAAGAGCGAGGACGAGATCTTCGGCGACGCCTGGTCGCTGCCGGCCACGCTGCGCTGGGACAACTTCGCCAGGGCCTGGGATCAGGCGCACATCGGGCAGTACACGCTCAACAGCGTCATCGTGGTCGTGTTCAGCGTGTCCGGCACGATGCTGGTCGGGTCGATGGCCGCCTACGTCCTGGCGCGCTACCCGTTCCGCGCGAACCGGGCGATCTACCTGCTGTTCGTCTCCGGGCTGGCGTTTCCGGTCTACCTCGCCCTGACACCGCTCTTCTTCGTGGTGCAGAACATGGGCAACGTCCCGCTCATCGGGCCCTTCATCGGCCTGAACACCCACGCGGGCCTGGTGCTGGTCTACATCGCGTACTCGATGCCCTTCACCGTCTTCTTCCTGGCTGCCTTCTTCCGCACCCTGCCGACGGCGGTGGCGGAGGCGGCCATGGTCGACGGCGCCTCCCACACCCGGGTCTTCTTCCAGATCATGCTCCCCATGGCCAGGCCGGGCCTGATCAGCGTCACCATCTTCAACATCCTGGGCCAGTGGAACCAGTACCAGCTCCCGCTCGTGCTCCTCCAGGAACGCGACAAGTGGGTGCTCACACAGGGCATCGCCGACATCTCCACCGCCGCCGGCTACGACCAGGACTGGTCGGCCCTCTTCGCCGCCCTGACTCTGGCGATCCTGCCCATGCTGGTCGTCTACTCGGTCTTCCAGCGGCAGATCCAGTCTGGGCTGACGGCGGGTGCGCTCAAGTAGCCGCGGAAACCGCTCGCGGCCGGGGAAAATGTCTGCTTTGCTGCTCAGCATGACGTCTGTGTGGGTGGGGGAGCGGGTCCGGTTGCGGGCCGTGGAACCGGAGGACTGGGAGGCGTTCCACTCCTTCGAGGAGTACTCCGACGACGTGCGGAACGGTCACAGGCTGCATCCGCCGCGCTCGGCGGAGCGGGCCAGGCAGTGGGCGGCGGAGCTGGCAGCCCAGGACCCGGATCTCGACGAAGTCCGGCTGGCGATCGCGGCCCGCGACGGTGACTCGGTCGTCGGGATGATCAGCACGCACGGGGTCGACCGCCACGCCGGCACGTTCTGCTACGGCATCGCCGTCGGCAGCCCGCACCACCGCAGGGGCTACGCCGGCGAGGCCGTCACGCTGCTGTTCCGCTACATGTTCTGGGAGCGCCGCTTCCAGAAGGCGGAGGCGTGGGTGTACTCGTCCAACGCCGCGTCGCTGGCGCTGCACCGCAGGCTCGGTTTCGTGCAGGAGGGCGTGCGCAGGCGCAGCCGCTTCGCCGCCGGACGCTACGACGACGAGGTGCTGTTCGGCATGACCGTCGAGGAGTTCGCCGCCCGCTACCCCGACTGATCGGCGGGCCGGCAGTCCTTCGGCGCGCCGATGCTGGCGTTGAAGTGGGCCAGGCCCTCGGCGAAGGAGGCCAGTTCCGCGGGAGTCCAGTCGGCGAGCACCGTGGCCAGGCCGTCGAGGATCAGGGCGCACTCCTGCCGCATGTGGCGCAGCCCCTCGGCGGTGATGCGCAGCTTGCGGGCCATCCCCCCGTCGGGGTCGGGGATGCGCTCGGCGAGCCCCGAGCGCAGCAGCACCGCGGTCTGCCGGTTGACCGTGGACGTGTCGAGGCCGAACGCCTGGGCCAGCTGCCCGATCGACATGGGCCCCTCGGCCTCCAGCCGCCTGAGCAGGATGTACGTGCTGCGTTCCAGCCGGCCCTCGTGCTGCCTCGCGCGCAGCGTCGCCATCGCCGAGTGACGGCCGATGAGCATGAGCTCGCGCTCGATGTCGACGATCTCTTCGCGCACGCGGGCCTCCTCCCGGCGCCAGGGTATCCCGCCGGAGCGATATGTAAGATACATATCTTGTGCATGATACATACTCCTCGCGGGGGAACGGAGAGCGCATGGACGCCGCACCGCGCAGCGGGGCCATCGTCAGCGTGCTGGCAGCGGCGGGCATCCTCGTCTCGCTGATGCAGACCCTGATCGTCCCCCTGATCGCGAGCCTGCCGAGGCTGCTGAACACCAGCGCGGCCAACGCGTCGTGGGCCATCACCGCCACCCTCCTGGCGGGCGCGGTGGCCACCCCGGTCGCCGGGCGGCTCGGCGACCTCTACGGCAAGCGCCGGGTGATGGTGGCGAGCGCGCTGCTGCTCGCCCTCGGCTCCCTGGTGTGCGCCCCCGCCAACTCGCTGGCCCCCATGGTCGCCGGGCGCGCGCTCCAGGGCCTCGGCATGGGCGTGATCCCGCTCGGCATCAGCATCATGCGGGACGTCCTCCCGCCACGGAAACTGGGTTCCGCCATCGGGCTGATGAGCTCCTCGCTCGGCGTCGGCGGCGCGCTCGGCCTGCCCGCCGCCGCGCTCGTCGCGCAGCACGCCAGCTGGCACGCGCTGTTCTGGGGCTCGGTCGGGCTCGGCCTGCTCATGACCGTCCTGCTGATCGCGGTCGTCCCCGAATCCCCGGTCAGGGCGGCCGGACGCTTCGACGTCGTCGGCGCCCTCGGCCTGTCGACCGGCCTGGTCCTGCTCCTGCTGCCCGTGTCCAAGGGCGGCGACTGGGGCTGGTCGAGCCCCGTCACGCTCGGCATGCTCGCCGCCTCGGCGGTCGTCCTGCTGCTGTGGGGGTGGTGGGAGCTGCGGGCCCCGGCCCCGCTGGTGGACCTGCGGACCAGCGCGCGCCGCCAGGTGCTGATGACCAACCTGGCCTCCGTCGTCATCGGCTTCGCCATGCTCGCCATGTCGCTGATCACGCCGCAGCTCCTGCAACTGCCCGAGGCCACCGGCTACGGCCTGGGCAGGTCCATGGTCGAGGCCGGTCTGTGGATGGCCCCCGCCGGGCTGTTCATGATGGCCGTCTCGCCGCTGGCCGCGCGGCTGTCCGCCACGCGGGGTCCCAAGGTGTCGCTGCTGCTCGGCGCGGTCGTCATCGCCTGCGGCTACGCCATGGCGCTCGTCCTGATGGGCAGCACGTGGGGGATCCTGATCTTCTCGGCCGTCGTCAGCGCCGGCATCGGGTTCGCCTACGCGGCCATGCCCGCCCTCATCATGAGCGCCGTGCCCCGCTCGGAGACGGCCGCGGCCAACGGCCTCAACAGCCTGATGCGCTCGATCGGCACGTCCACGGCCAGCGCCGTCATCGGCGTGGTGCTGGCCAACATGACCGTCCACCTCGGCCCGGTGACGCTGCCGTCCGAGGACGGCTTCCGGGCCGGCTTCGTCATCGGCGGGGGCGTCGCGCTGCTGGCCGCGCTGCTGGTGCTGGCGATCCCGGGACGCGCCGCGTCCGACCGGCCGGCCCACGCGCAGAGCACGCTGACCGAGGCCGAGGCGACGGGCTAGCTAGAGCTCCGCGCGCAGCCGTAGCGTCGCGGCGACCACGTTCGCCAGCGCCGACTCCACCTGCTCATACGTGCGGGTCTTCAGGCCGCAGTCCGGGTTCACCCAGACGCGGTCCGCGGGCAGCGCCGCCAGCGTCCTGCGCAGCAGCCCCTCGACCTCGTCCGCGCCGGGCACCCGGGGCGAGTGGATGTCGTAGACGCCGGGCCCCAGGCCGCGCCCGAACGTGCCGACGGCGTCCAGGATGCGCGCCCCCGACCTGGCCGACTCGATCGTGGTCACGTCGGCGTCCAGGCCGTCGATGGCGGCCAGGATCTGGTCGGCGTCGGAGTAGCACAGGTGGGTGTGGATCTGGGTGCGGTCACCGGCGCTCGAGGTGGCCCTGCGGTAGGCGGCCACGGCCCAGTCCAGGTAGGCGGCCTGCGACTCGCGGCGCAGCGGCAGCAGCTCGCGCAGCGCGGGCTCGTCCACCTGGATGATCGAGATGCCCGCGGCCTCCAGGTCGCGCACCTCGTCCCGCACCGCGTCGGCCACCTGGAGGACCACGTCCCGCAGCGGCAGGTCGTCGCGGACGAACGACCAGGCGACGATCGTGACGGGACCGGTGAGCATGCCCTTGACCGGCTTGTCCGTGAGCGACTGCGCATAGCGGGCCCACCGGACGGTGATCAGCTCAGGACGTCCGACGTCGCCGTGCAGGATCGGCGGCCTGGTGCACCGCGACCCGTACGACTGGACCCACCCGTTCCTCGTCACGGCGAAGCCGTCGAGATGCTCGGCGAAGTACTGGACCATGTCGTTGCGCTCGGGCTCACCGTGCACCAGGACGTCCAGACCGAGCCGCTCCTGCAGCCTGACGACCCGTTCGATCTCGGCCTCGACCCGGCGCTCGTAGTCGGCCTCGGCGAGCGTGCCCGCCACCACCGCCGCGCGGGCCGCGCGCAGCTCGCCGGTCTGCGGGAACGACCCGATCGTGGTGATCGGCAGCTTGGGCAGCCGCAGGTGCGCCGCCTGCG